>NZ_MLQM01000024.1:0-44499 GCF_001854525.1 Mycobacterium talmoniae | reverse complement strand
CCCCCCCCCCCCCCCCCCCCCCCCCCCCCGCCCCGCCTGGACCCGCGGCGCACCGCCGCCGCGCTGCCCGGGGACAAACCGTGGTTTGCGATCGGCGGCATCGATGCGCAGCGGCTGCCGGAGGTGCTCGACGCGGGTGCCCGCCGGGTGGTGGTGGTGCGCGCGATCACCGTCGCCGACGATCCGCGGGCGGCAGCAGAACAGCTGAAAGCGGCGCTTACAGCAGCGCGCTGAGCTGGGCGCTCAGCCGCGACGGCGGGTGATCGGCCGCGCCGGCCGTGCACCAGACGAACACCCCGGCTTCGATCTCCACGGTGCGGGGCAGCTCGCGGCGCCGCTGGTCACCGTCGCCCAGCGGAATGGTGGCCGCCCCGGCGCGCAGCCGGTCCCAGCTGGCGGCGAAGCCGGGATGCAACGGCAGGCCCGACACCTCGTCCTCGGCCACCCAGCGCAGCTCGGCGCTTTCCCGGTTGGGCACCACCGTGAGTAGCTCGCCGGCGTCGGCGACGACGGTGGTGTAGGTCCAGGCGGTGCCGCTGGCGGTGGCGGTGACCAGCTGGGCGCGCACCGCGATCCGCTCGGCGGGCAGGCCGGCTTCCTCGTGGGCTTCGCGTACCGCGGTCTGCTCGGCGGTCTCGTGGCTGTCCCGGGCGCCGCCCGGCAAGCCCCAGGTGCCGCCCTGATGGCTCCACCACGCCCGGTGTTGCAGCAGCACTGCGGGGGTGCCGTCGGGCCGGGGCGCCCGCAGCAGCAGACCCGCGGCGCCGTGCCGGCCCCAGTACCGGGCGCCGGTATCGGAGATCGACCACCCGTCGCCGTCGCCGTGCACGCGTTCAGAATAAGCGGGCCGGGGTCAGCCGACCCGGCGGGCAACACTCGTCCACAACCTGTGCGCCGCGCGTCACCCATGCTCTTAGAATTTGCTTATACCGTTGGTGGACGAGCAGCGCAGTCCGACGACCAGCCGAAAGATGAGGTCCGAACCGCCGTGACCGTGGAGTTGGCGCATCCGTCGACCGAGCCGCAAGCGTCGCCGTCGCCGACTGGGTCCACTCACCCGCGCTGGTGGTTCATCACCACCACCCCCGGACGCATCCTGACCATCGGGCTCATCCTGGCCACGCTGGGCGGCCTGAGCGCGTTCGCCACCTCCACGACGATCGATCACCGCCAGACCGCGCTGACCACCGTGCTCAACCACACCGAGCCGCTGGCGTACGCCGCCGGGCGGCTGTACACCACGCTGTCGGTGGCCGACGCCGCCGCGGCCACCGCGTTCATCGCCCAAGCCGAACCGCGCAGCGTGCGGCAACGCTACGAGCAGGCCGTCATCGACGCCGCGGTCGCGGTGACCCGGGCGTCCAGCGGGCTCACCGACGAACCGTTGGTGCAGCTGCTGGGCCGGATCAACGCCGAACTGGCCACCTACACCGGCCTGATCGAGATCGCCCGCACCAACAACCGGGCCGGTAATCCGGTCGGGTCGTCGTACCTGTCGGAGGCGTCCGCGCTGATGCAGGGCACCATCCTGCCCGACGCGCAGAAGCTGTACGAGGCGACGTCGGCGCGGGTGGACACCGAAACCACCGCGTCGACCCGGGTGCCCGCCCCGGTGATCATCATCGTCGCGACCACGGTGATCTTCGGCGCGTTCGCGCACCGCTGGCTGGCCCGGACCACCCGGCGGCGCATCAACCCCGGCCTGATCGCGGGCGCGCTGGCGATCCTGATCATGGTGATCTGGGTGGGTACCGTGTTGGTCATCTCCACCGCCGGCAGCCGCACCGCCAAGGACACCGCCGCCGAGTCACTCAAAACCATCACTAACCTGGCGATCACCGCGCAGCAGGCCCGCGCCGACGAGACCCTGTCGTTGATCCGCCGCGGTGACGAGGACGCCCGCAAACAGACCTTCTACCAGCGCATCGACACCATGCATCAGCAGCTCACCGACTACATGTCGCGCAGCGACGCCGTCGCCAAGGCCGACCTGGACGATGCCGAGCAGCTGCTGACCCGGTGGCGGCAGGCCAACGACCGGATCAACTCCTACATCACGGTCGGCAACTACCAGGCCGCCACCCAGGTGGCGTTGGGCACCGGCCAAGACGACTCCACCCCGGCCTTCAACCAGCTGGAGGCCGCGCTGGACAAGGCGATGCAGCAGAGCCGCAACCAGCTGCGCAACGACATCCTCAATGCCCGCCGGGTGCTGTCGGTGGCCCCGGTGGGCGGGGCGGCGCTCAGCCTGGGCGCGGCGATCGCGGTCGCGTTGGGTCTGTGGCCCCGGCTAAGCGAGTACCGCTGATGAGGAGGCTGTCCGGTCCGCTGTGCGCCGCGCTCGCGGCGGTGCTGGTGCTGGCCGGGTGCGGGCACTCCGACTATGTGACGACGTCGTCGGCGGCGACCCTGCCGCCGCCCACCCCGGCCGGGATGCAGGAGCTGCCGCCGGAGCCGCCGCGACCGCCGCAGCCCGCCCCCGACTGTGACCGGGAGGCCAGCCTGCGCCCGTTCGCCACCCCGGCCGAGGCCGACGCCGCGGTGGCCAACATCCGGGCCCGCGGCCGGCTGATCGTCGGCCTGGATATCGGCAGCAACCTGTTCAGCTTCCGCGATCCGATCACCGGCCAGATCACCGGGTTCGACGTCGATGTCGCCGGTGAGGTGGCCCGCGACATCTTCGGCACGGTGTCGCAGGTCGAGTACCGGATCCTGTCGTCGGCCGAACGCATCACCGCGCTGCAGAAGTCCCAGGTCGACATCGTCGTCAAGACCATGAGCATCACCTGCGAGCGGCGCAAACTGGTGAACTTCTCCACGGTCTACCTGACCGCCAACCAGCGCATCCTGACCCCGCGCGATTCGCCGATCGCGCAGGCCTCCGACCTGTCCGGCAAGCGGGTGTGCGTCGCCAAGGGCACCACCTCGCTGCACCGGATCCGCGAGATTTCCCCGGCCCCGATCATCGTGTCGGTGGTGACCTGGGCGGATTGCCTGGTGGCGCTGCAGCAGCGCGAGGTGGACGCGGTCAGCACCGACGACTCGATCCTGGCCGGCCTGGTGTCCCAAGACCCCTACCTGCACATCGTCGGGCCCAATATGGGTCAGGAGCCCTACGGCATCGGGATTAACCTGGACAACACCGGCCTGGTCCGGTTCGTCAACGGCACACTGGACCGCATCCGCCGGGACGGAACCTGGAACACGCTGTACCGCAAGTGGTTAACGGTGCTAGGTCCGGCACCGCCGCCCCCGACCCCGAAGTACGTGGACTGATGAGCCCCCGCGACGACGACGCAGCGCGCAGCGATGAGGAGCAGCGGCGCCCGGTCGACGACGCAGCGGCGCCCGACGCCGACGAGCCGCGCGCGGTGAGCGAGCCCGCGGACGCAGCCCCCGAGCACGACGTCGGGCCCAGCACCCAACCGGCCGACGTGCTGGCCGACTCCGCCGCAACCCAGCGCCCGATGGCCACCCAGGCGATCTTCCGCCCGCGGTTCGATCCGGACTCCGACGGCGGGTCGGACGAGGACGTCGGCACCCAACCACAGGAACGACCCCATCCGGTGCTGCGCCCCGTGGCCCCGATCCGCCGGCTGGGCGGCGGGCTGGTGGAGATGCCGCGGGTGCCCGAGATCGACCCGTTCGCCGCGGTGATGACCAACCCGGTGGTCGCCGAGTCCAAACGGTTCTGCTGGAACTGCGGCAAGCCGGTGGGGCGGTCGGGCCCGGAGGGCAAGGCGCTCTCGGAAGGCTGGTGCCCGTACTGCGGCAGCCCGTATTCGTTTTTGCCGCAGCTGAAACCGGGCGACATGGTGGCCGGCCAGTACGAGATCAAGGGCTGCGTGGCGCACGGTGGTCTGGGCTGGGTGTACCTGGCGATCGACCGCAACGTCAACGACCGCCCGGTGGTGCTCAAAGGCCTGGTGCATTCCGGGGACGCCGAGGCGCAGGCGATCGCGATGGCCGAGCGGCAGTTCCTCGCCGAGGTGACGCATCCGGCGATCGTGAAGATCTTCAACTTCGTCCAGCACCCGGACCGGCACGGGGATCCGGTCGGCTACATCGTGATGGAGTACGTCGGCGGGCAGTCCCTCAAACCGGCCAAGGGCAAAAAGCTGCCGGTCGCGCAGGCCATCGCCTACATGCTCGAAATCCTGCCCGCGCTGGGCTATCTGCATTCCCTCGGCCTGGTCTACAACGACCTCAAGCCGGAGAACATCATGCTCACCGAGGAGCAGCTCAAGCTGATCGACCTGGGCGCGGTGTCGCGGATCAACTCGTTCGGCTACCTGTACGGGACCCCGGGCTATCAGGCACCCGAGATCGTGCGCACCGGACCGACGGTGGCCACCGACATCTACACGGTGGGCCGCACCCTGGCCGCGTTGACGGTGAACCTGCGCACCCGCGACGGCCGCTACGTCGACGGGCTGCCCGACGACGACCCGGTGCTGCGGACCTACGACTCGTTCGGCCGGTTGCTGCGCCGCGCCATCGACCCCGACCCGCGCCGGCGGTTCGCCTCCGCCGAGGAGATGTCCGGGCAGCTGATGGGCGTGCTGCGCGAGGTGGTCGCCCAAGACAGCGGGGTGCCGCGGCCGGGGCTGTCGTCGATCTTCACCCGGTCGCGCTCCACGTTCGGGGTGGACCTGCTGGTGGCGCACACCGACGTGTACCTGGACGGGCAGGTGCACTCGGAGAAGCTGACCGCCCGCGAGATCGTCACCGCCTTGCAGGTGCCGCTGGTCAACAAGGCCGACGTCGCCGCGCCGGTGCTGTCGGCGACGGTGCTGTCCGAGCCGGTACAGACCCTGGATTCGCTGCGCGCGGTGCGCCACGGCGCGCTGGACTCCGAGGGCATCGACTTATCTGAATCCGTCGAGTTGCCGTTGATGGAGGTCCGCGCGCTGCTGGACCTCGGCGACGTCACCAAGGCCACCCAAAAGCTCGAGGATTTGGCCGAGCGGGTCGGCTGGCAGTGGCGGCTGGTGTGGTTCCGCGGTGTGGCCGAGCTGCTGACCGGTGACTACGACTCGGCCAGCAAGCGTTTCACCGAGGTGCTGGACATGTTTCCCGGGGAGCTGGCCCCCAAGATGGCGCTGGCGGCCACCGCCGAGCTGGCCGGCACCGCCGACGAGCGCAAGTTCTACCAAAGCGTGTGGAGCACCGACGACGGGGTGATCTCCGCAGCGTTCGGGCTGGCCCGGGCGCTGTCGGTGGAAGGCGACCGGGCGGCGGCGGTGCGGACCCTGGACAAAGTCCCGCCCACCTCACGGCATTTCACCACCGCGCGGCTGACCAGCGCGATGACGCTGCTGTCCGGGCGTTCCACCCGGGAGATCACCGAGGACGACATCCGCAACGCCGCCCGCCGGGTGGAGGCGCTGCCGGACACCGAGCCGCGGGTGCTGCAGATCCGGGCGCTGGTGCTGGGCGCGGCGATGGACTGGCTGCAGGATCACGAGGCCAGCACCAACCACATCCTGGGCTTCCCGTTCACCGACCACGGCCTGCGCCTGGGCGTCGAGGCGGCGCTGCGCGGGCTGGCCCGGGTGGCGCCCACCCAGGCGCACCGCTACGCGCTGGTGGATATGGCCAACGCGGTGCGGCCCATGTCGACGTTCTGAGTCGCCCGTTGGGCGTTCACTGTGCATCGTGGGCGGGCGCGCGCGTTGACTGTGCAACCTGGGCGGGCGCGCGCGTTGACTGTGCAACCTGGGCGGCGACGGACGGCCTGGCCCGCCCTGGATGCACAGTCAACGCCCTCAGCGCACAGTCAATCCGCGGGCTGCCAACGCTCGCCACACCCGTCGCACAATGTCAGCGGCGCGGTCCTCGGCGACCACCCGGATGACGATCCACCCCATTCGTTCCAGGGTCTCCAGTCGCCGAATGTCTTTGACGAACTGCCAGCGGTCGGTCCGGTGTTGGTCGCCGTCGTACTCGACCGCAACCAGGTATTCCTCCCACCCCATGTCCAGGTAATACACCGCGTCTTCCGTCGTCACCCGGATCTGGGTCTGCGGCCGCGGCAGGCCAGCTTCGACCAGAAGGAGCCGCAGGTAGGTCTCTTTCGGTGACTGGGCACCCGCGTCGACCAGGTCAAGGACGCGCTCTAGTTGGCGCAGCCCCCGCGTGTGGGGATGTCGGTGGCCAATGAGCGCCACATCAGCGAAATTCAGTTCCGTGGCCTGGGCAAGCGCATCCAGGCGGGCAACCGCCGCACGGATCGGCCCCCGCCGACCAAGGTCGAAGGCGGTGCGCTCGGGTGTGGTGATTGTGCGCTCCGCCAACACCTGGGTCTCGCCCTCGAGCAGCAGCTCTCGGCGGGTCACGACACCAGGAGGCGGGCGCGGGTTGGGATATATCAACTCCACCGGAAGGTCATCGTCGACCCACTTGGCCCCATGCAACGCGGCCGCCGCCATCCCGGCGATGACCGCTTCCCGTCCCGACCACAGCCAGGCCGCAAGTGCGCGCTGCTCAAGCGACGGCCGGACTTGCTGGGGCAGGTACACGTTCGGAAACACGGCACGGTAGCGCGTCCGCAACTGGTGGCGGTTGAGCGCACCGCACGCCAGTTCCTCACTACCGATGAACGGCTGCCGCATACCGCGAACCATCGCACGCTAGCCCGCGCGGTGTTTCCCGCTATCCACAGGCGCAGCCGGCGCCAGCAGGCTCCAACGAGCCCTTCTGGGAGTGCCGTAGGCTTGATGTGGTCGTGACTGGCGCGGAAGGTGGAGCACCACCGGGGAGCGACCACAGCTGATTCGCCGTGCGCCTGGGCAACTCGATTCGAGCCCAGGAGGACCCGTGCCGAACGAAACTACTGTGATGCGCGGTGTCGAGTTGGCCGCAACGATCAACTCCGACACCGCTTCTCGCGCCGAATCCCTGGTCGCCGCAATGGGTGTGCGGCCGACGCTGGCGACCGTTCTGGTGGGTGATGATCCCGCGTCGGTGACCTATGTGCGGATGAAACGACGGCGCTGCGAACAGCTCGGGCTCGGCACCCGCCACGTCGGGTTGCCCGCCGAAACCTGCACCTCGGAGTTGGTGGACACGATCTCCGGCCTTTCCCACGACGCGGCCGTCCACGGCATCCTGCTCCAGCACCCGATGGGCGCGCACATCGACGAACGCGCGGCGTTCGACGCCGTCGCCCCACGCAAGGACGTGGACGGGGTGACCTCGGCGTCGTTCGCGGCCATGGCGCTCGGTCAGCCGGGCTTCGCCTCATGTACGCCGGGCGGGATCATCCGCCTGCTCGATCACTACGGCGTCGAGTTGGCGGGGCGGCACGCGGTGGTGGTGGGGCGCAGCCCCATCCTCGGTAAGCCGATGGCGGCGTTGCTGCTCGGGCGCGACGCCACGGTGACGGTCTGCCATTCCCGCACCCGTGACCTCGATGCGCACCTGGCGGGAGCGGACCTCGTGGTCGCGGCCGTGGGTCGTCCACGACTGGTCCACGGTGGTGCACTCAAACCCGGCGCAGTGGTAGTGGATGCGGGTTATAACCCTGGCAACGTCGGTGACGTGGACTTCGACAGCGCAGCGCGTCGGGCGTCGTTCATCACCCCGGTTCCCGGCGGGGTGGGTCCGATGACCATCGCCGTGCTGCTGGCGCAGACGGTGGACGCTGCGCAGCAGCAACTCCTCGTCCAATCGGCGATTTCCCGGTGATGGACTTGCGGTGCGGGGGTCGCGATCTCGGGCGGGGCGGTGCAGGATCGGTTCATGGAGTCCGACCGAGTACGCGATGCCGCGGCCGCGGAAATCGGAAGGCACCGACGGCTGCTGCGTACGCGCCGTGACGCCCGCGTGCTCAGCGGGTTAATGCTGCCGCTGCTGCGGTGGTCGCCGCCTGCCGGATTCGGTGTGCTGACCACGACCGGGCGCAAAACCGGCAAGCTGCGCAGCAAGTGCGTCCGGGTGATCCGCCAGGGCCGACGGGCGTATCTGGTGGCGCTGCGGCCGCCGCACGTGGCGGTGACGCGGCCGGACGCGGTTCACGCGTGGGTGTGGAACATCCGCGCCGACCCGAGGGTGCGGCTGCGGATCCCGGGCGGCATGTTCGACGGCGTCGCGTACGAGATCACCGATGCCGCCGAACTGGCCCGTGCGCGGGCAGCGATCTGCGACGCCGTGCACGCGACCGACTATGCCGAGTGTGCGCTGCACCTTCGCGGGCTGCCCACCCGAACGAAAATCCAGGAACTGCACCGTTATTGGTTTGACACCGGCATCCCGGTGGCCATCCAGCTGAAGGAGACCCCGTCATGACCACTCGCGGCCATACGGCGGGCCAAATCGAGGGGGCTGATGTCGTGATTGTTCTTCGCTGTCGGGTCGGCGCCGTGGTCGAGCAGTAGCGCGGCGATGGCGTCGGTGCGCGGGAGGTGATAGACCGCGCGCCACAGCGGCGTGTTGCCCCACCGGTCGCGCCGGTTGACATCGGCGCCGGCCTCCACCAGGACGGCGGCGGCCTCTTCGGCGACCAGGTCCACCGCACAATGTAAGAGGGTTCGGTGATCAGCGTCGAGCGAATCGACGTGCAGGCGTCCGCTCTCGAGGAGTCCCGTGAGCACCTTCGTGTTCAGAAGTGCTCGCGAGGCACGTAACGAATTTCCCATCATTGAGTCTCCTCTGCTTCCCGGCGGCGGGAAGTTCGTCAAGACCTCCCGCAGCCGCGCCCCACGGCACCGCTAAAACCGCCCGTAGTCAACGTCTTCCGGTTATCGCGACCATGCGGCCGAACGCGACCAGCTGTGACCATGCCGCGTTCTTTGAATATGCGGGCGGTCGGTGTAGGTGATCACCCCATGCTGAAACGACTGTTGCCAACCGTCCGGAAAGGCTATTTCGTCGGTCGTCGGATAGCCGAGTGGCCCGCCGGGCCCGCCCTGGCTATCCCAGCTGCCCCGAATGGCGCCCCAAATGACGTGGCCGCCAGTCAGGGGCGACCAATAGATGGCACCGCCCTCGAAGACGCTGTACTGACCGTCACCCGGACCGGGTTGTTCACCCGACGTCGGCAATCCCAGCCGACTGCTGGGCCCGCCGACCGCTGCGTACTTCTGCAAGATCGCGCCCTGCACGCTGAACTCACCGTTCGGCGTAGCGATTTCGGTGCCCTCCGAGCCGGCGGTGGATACATCGCCGGAGGCCGGCCCGGCCGATCCGCCGTGCGCACCGGATCTGCCGTTCGGTGGGCGACGCAACGGAGTCGGGGCGACGCCACCGCGCTTGCCCGCGCTGGTCGGTGCGCCCGCACGCGTAGCCGAGTCGGTCGCGCACCCCGCCACCAGTGGTAACGCACCGGCCATGGCCACCGCGCCGATCCGGACACCAACACCTCGGCTGGCACGCACAATAAGGTCTCCCCCTCCGGGACCGCATCCCCTGCTCAGGCTCCGCCCTGCCGACCGCCGTCGTCATCCCCATCGACTCGGCGGTGATCGCGATCAGCTGTGGATACCTGACGCAGAGTCTCGACCCGCGCTGCACCATCTGACCCGGGCAGGTTCAGGGGCTAAGTATGTCGACATCACCCACCCAGATTCACTGCACGCATAGGAGAAGTTTTCGCCTCCTTCTTGGTGCCGATAACAATGTCGGCGCCGAGTCGCTCTCTTTCTCGACAATCGAGGCGACTCGATACCTGGCTGGGCTCGGCGTCCACTAGGCAGCGGAGGGCCTAGACGGCCACCACCAACGCTGGCATCCCGGCCAGCGTTGCGACGGCGGGCGAAAAGCCGTGGAAGAACGAGTGCCCCTCCTGCCACGCTAAGCGGCATGGCATTCGGGGACTACCAGTTCGAGATCTACCTGCAGGGCCTGGGCGGGGTCACCCCGTCGCTGCCGATGGCCTACGCGGATCTGGAAGCCAAGGCCCAGGCCGCGATGCCGCCGTCGGTGTGGTCGTATGTCGCCGGGGGCGCCGGCGACGAACGCACCCAGCGGGCCAACGTCACCGCGTTCGAGCGGTGGGGGCTGATGCCGCGGATGTTCGTCGGCGCCGCTGACCGGGACCTGTCGGTGGAGTTGTTCGGGATGCGGCTACCTTCGCCGGTGTTCCTGGCGCCGATCGGGGTCATCGGGATCTGCGCCCAGGACGGCCACGGCGACCTGGCCACCGCCCGCGCCGCGGCGGCCACCGGGGTGCCGATGATGCTGTCCACGTTCAGTGCCGATCCGTTGGAGGCCGTGGCGACCGAATTGGATGATACGCCGGGGTTCTTCCAGCTGTATGTGCCGAAAGACCGGGAGTTGGCTGCCAGTTTGGTGCACCGCGCGGAGGCCGCCGGATATAAGGCCATCGTCGTCACCCTGGACAGCTGGGCGCCGGGCTGGCGCCCCCGCGACCTGGCGACGGCGTACTCTCCCCCGCTGCGCGGGCACTGCCTGGCCAACTACACGTCCGACCCGGTGTTTCGCGCCGGCTTGACCCAACCGCCGGAGGAGAACCCGCAGGCCGCGGTGCTGGCCTGGGTGCAAACCTTCGGCAACCCGCTGACCTGGGACGACCTGCCGTGGCTGCGGTCGCTGACCGACCTGCCGCTGATCGTCAAGGGCATCTGTCACCCCGACGATGCGCGCCGCGCCAAGGACGGCGGCGTGGACGGCATCTACTGCTCCACCCACGGCGGCCGCCAGGCCAACGGCGGCCTGCCCGCGCTGGACTGCCTACCCGCGGTGGTGGAGGCCGCCGACGGGCTGCCGGTGCTGTTCGACTCCGGCGTGCGCAGCGGCGCCGACATCATCAAGGCCCTGGCCCTGGGGGCCACCGCGGTGGGGGTCGGCCGCCCGTACGCCTACGGTTTGGCGCTGGGCGGGGTCGACGGCGTCGTGCACGTGCTGCGCTCGCTGCTGGCCGAGGCCGACCTGATCATGGCCGTCGACGGGTACCCCAACATAAGCGACCTCGCCCCCGAGGCATTGCGGCGCATCGAGTAACACAACGCCGGTCGATCTGCGCAAACAACCGCCGGCTTGGCCCGCAGCACGCTCGCGCTTCGTAGTCGGCTCATCGACCTCAGACGGGAGAAAGGCTGGCGTGTAGGGCGCTGCGCGCAGGTGCGCGAATAGCTTGCACGGCTGCAGGCAGATCCGAGAAATCGAGTGGGACGATACGCGGGTTGGTGAGCTGGTAGCGCTCCCTTCGATGGATCACCGTCGCCGCGCCAGCGGCTTGAACGGCGGCTGGCCGGTGAGGGCAGCGTGGTCGAGTACGCCCTCACGGCCTGGGGTGCCGAGCTGCGCCAGCCGATCGAGAGCCTGATCCGCTGGTCCACCCCGCTGATGGTCCGCGGCCCCGACGGCGACTCCTTCCGTCCGGAGTGGCTCGCCCTCGACGCCACCGTCCGCGCCGACCCCGCCTACATCCTCGGCCTCGCCGCCGGCGCCCTCACCCTCAGCGACGCCCGTGCCCTCGGACTCGTCGAGATCGACGGCGACGAGTCCGTCGTCCGCGCCGTCTTCGCCGCCTGACCGGGCCGCTCCAACGGGCGCGCGGTGGGAATGTTGATCCCGTCGCTCAGTGCTGGGTCACCCAGGTGCCATCCTCAGCGCATACAGGTTGATCACCCCCGCAGCGGGTGGGCTGACGAAGCCACACGCATCGAAGTAGAACGCTCGAAGCTCCTCACCGAAGTCGACGTGCAGCCACTCACATCCGGCGCTTTTGGCCCGCTGCGCCGCCAGTTTCACGACAGCAGTGCCGATACCGCGCCGCTGACAGTTGCCTCTGGTTTTGGTGTCGACGAGGAAGGCGTGGTCACCACCGTCCCAGGCCACATTGACGAATCCGATGAGCATGCCGTCGGCGCGAGCGGTCACCCATCCCAATGAGTGCGGCCGAACTTGATCCCACCAACCCGCAACCGCCCGTCCGCCGTGCGACTCGGTGAGCGCCACCAGTTCAGCGTCGGTCACCGGCGCCCGCCAGCGGATATCCACATTCCGAAGATCCACGTTCACAGACTTCCATAGCCCTGGGGTCAGCCGAAGCCAAAATCCGTGGGATGGCTATCGGGACCAAAAAGCTTGACGGGACCCACTTAACGACGGAATTCCAGTCGAACACGCAGCGATTTGACAATATCTCGCGTCGCGATGAGTTTTGCCCTCCAGCGCAGTCTGATCTGCATGGGCAACCTCATCTATGGATTCAACGTGTCGGTGGACGGGTACATCGCCGATGCACAAGGCAACATCGACTGGTCCGATCCGAGCGAAGAACTGCACCAGTACTGGAACCGCCGTGGGCGGCGGCACCCCGTTCTTCCCGACACTGCCGTCATGGATCTCGCTGCGACTGTTGGAGAACCGCACCTTCCCGGGTGGCACGGTTCTGCTGCGCTACGAGGCGAAACACGACTGATCGGTTATCTCTGCGCTCCGGTGCAACTTCCTCTCACCCGCCGCCGCCCTCAACGAGGCCGCCTGCCGTTGGCTCAGCACACACTACTGCCCTGCGGCGTAGCCTCAGCGATGAAAACGCACAACGCCAGACCATGGCGCGTGTGAGAGCCTGCGTGGGTTGGGATCTGGAAGGTAGGCCACCGGGCGCAACGCCGCGGGGAGTCGCCTCCAGCGTCGGGCGTATTTGAGGATCGATTGGACGGTGCCCACAGACCAGCCGCGCTGTTCGAAGAACGCGACTCCGTCGGTCGGCTCAAACATCATGGGCGCTTTGTCCAGGCTGGGCATCTGTCGCATCATCCTGCGGACGATCGCGGGCGCGATGACATCGGTGATCCAGCCACCGATCTCCTTGCGGTGTAGGTCCTCTGCGAGGGCTCCGGCCTGCTGTTGGCTGAGATAGAGCAGAAGACCTTCAGTGATGACCACGGTGTTGCGGGCGCCGCTGGTCGCGTCTGCCAGGAATGCTGTGCGACTCGGTGCATCGGCAAGATCGACAGCGACTCGGGAAAGCTGACAGCGGGCTGTTTCACCGGTCAGCAACCGATTTTTCTCCTGGATGAGTTGGGGGAGATCCGCTTCGATCCAGTCGAGGCTGTTGGGCAGCTCAAGGCGATACGGGCGTGTGTCGAAGCCGGTTGCGAGGTTCAGGACACGGTCACAACCGTTTTTTACTGACTCCGCGACGAGGTCGTCTATCAGTTTGGTCCGGGTGATCCACCACCACCCGTTGCGCGCCAACCGCGGTGCGGTCGCGGCGATCGCGCGCCCGCGGTCGCCGGCAAGGCGATCAGCGAAAGGATCGTGAAACAGTGCATCGGGCCGTCTGGTTTCGGCAGCCCGGTAGGACGCCATCCAGCGGGCCGTATCAGACACGTTCCCGATCAACGGTTCTGACATGGTCGGATCCCCCTAAGGTCACTGAGCACGGCGTGGCATCGCGAGAGCGATAAATGCGGCGGCGAAGCACGCCGGGAGAGTCGACCCCGCCGGGAGTCGGTCACGCAGGTAGGCCCACACCGCGGCACCGAATGGAAGCCAGAAGGTCACGCCGACGGTGTTGAGCACCATCACCACGACCAGCTGGCCGTGGTGGGTTGCGGCCCAGCGCGCCACGCTGGCCGAACCCCAACGTTGGGCATCCACGATCGCCAGGCTGTCGTCGTCCACGCGACCCTCCTGACGGCCGTCCTTACCAATACCAGGAATCGTAGGGGTACCGCGCGCCAAGGGTAAGCACGCAGCCATAGATACAGCAATTGCCCGACGCGGTCGCCGCCTGGGCACATACAATTGCCGCGTGATCGGCAAATCGAGGCGGATCGTTTTAGGGCTGGCGTTCGTGGCCGCCGGACCGCTGATATCGCTGTCCACCGCACCGCTGGCCGCCGCACACGATCCGGAATGCGACACCATGATGCCGGTGGGCGATCAACTTGAGGCTTCCTTCGATCAGGTTGAACCGGAGGGAGTTACGCCGCCGGGCGTGGGGAATCAGATCATCGACGCCAAACGCCCGCTCGATGAGTTATCCAGCCAGCCGGCAGTAGATCTGCGGAACTGGTCGGACATCTTGGCCTCCAAACTCAACCACGACGGCCGCTACGCGCAGCAGGGACCCGACGAGCTGTGGTTGGCGGCCGATCTAGGTGCGGCACGCAGTCATTTGCTGGCGGCGCGCCGCTACTGCATATGGGGAGACCATTTCGGATGAGCTGAGAACGCTTATCCCCCGCCGTATTCCGGGCGCAGCGATCCGGCCAGCGCGGACAACGGGACCTCGATGGTGACGGTTCCGCCGTCCATCGACCACACCAAGGGGTCACCGGGACGCGATGTGTGCGGCGCTGAGTTTTCCCGCTGCATCGGCACATCGGGCATATACAAGATCAGGTTGTCCGGCGTCAGCGCGAAGGCGTGGTAGCTGCCGGTGTAGCCGGGCCCGTCCGGGCCGGGCTGCCAGTGCTCCACCGTGAACGGGTAGGTGCCCGGCGCGTGCGGCGGCGCAGCAGCGTCCAGCGCGGCCGGTAGGATCGGTGCGGCGGCCGGGGGGATCGCGGTCATCGGATCCACCCCCGGTTTGAACAGGTCGGCCAGGGCGAGCCGGCGCCCCTGGCCCATGTCGAACACGAACGATCGGTAGGCGTTGTTGGGCTGGATGCCGAACGGCTCGAAGTCCTCGTGCACGATCAGCGACTGCACCGCGCCCGGACCGGAGAACAGCTGGTAGTCGGCGGTGGCGCTGCTGTCGCGCGGCGTCTCGGCGCCGCTGTGGCGCCAGCCGTCCATCAACATGTGGTAGAAGTTGCGCACCACCGGCCCGGAGGTGGGGTTGTCCAGCATCGACTCGGGCAGGTCGAAGGAGATGAACCGCTCCGCCTTGCGCTGCGAGACGACCAGGGTCGTGCAACGCGCCCCGTCCCAATTGGCGCCCAGCTCGGCGCAGAACTGCTCGGCGGCGGCGTTGGCGACCGGCGCGGTCGCCACCAGCGTGCTGACCAAGCCCAAGGCCGCCGCCAGCGCGCTGGCCCTCATAGTTTGTCCCCGGGTACGACTTTGCTGACCAGCCATCGGCCGTCCACTTTCTCCACGGTGACCTCCATGCCGACCACCTCGGTGGGCGTCTCGGCCGGTGACCCGGGTGGCGCGGGCGACCCGAGTGGCCCCGGCGGCGCCCCGGGCGGCTGGGCCGGTGGCCCAGGCGGCGCCTCGGGCACGGCCGCGCTGGTGAACGATTCCTTGACGAACAACAGCACCTGCACCCTGTTGCTTGTCGCGGACTCGATCGCCGAGCGCACGACGGTGCCGCGCGTGGTCACCTTGTTCTCGATCAACATTGCGCGCAGCTGCGAGATACTTCGGACGTAGCGGTCCTTGAACTCACCGGTGGTCCCCTCGGTGATGGCACTGATCGCCTGGTCGATGGTGTTGGGGTCGGCGTTGGTGAAGTTGGTGGCAAACTGCTGCGCGGCATCGAGTGCTTGATACGCGGCGGCCTGTTTGCGATGTTGCTGAAACAGCAGCCAGCCTTCGTAGCCCGCCCCGGCCAGTGCCGCCACGAACACCACGACGACAGTCCCGCGGGTCGCTGCCCTGATCCACCGGCGTGACCCCGGTGCGCCACGCCGCGGTAGGGCCCGCCGCCACCACCGTGTCTTGTGGCTCGCGGTTTCCGGGTCGGTCGGGTCCTCATCGGTGTCGATGTCGACGACGGACACCTCGGTCACACCGACCGCGTTGTCCGAGACTTCCTCGACCACATCGTCGTTGTCGGCCGGCGCGGTATCGCTCGCAGTTTTCATACTCACCACTGTGCCCCTAGATGATTTCGACCTTGCCAGCCAGCCAATGATTGTCGACCAGCTCCATGGTCATCTGCACCCGGTTGCGGTCGATCCGGGGCGCGGACAGCACCGCGTTCTCGACCGACTGGTCGACGAACAGCAGGACCTCCACCCGGGTCTTGGTCGCGGATTTAATCGCCGCATCGAGGACCACTCCCTTGCCCGTCGCCTTGTTGTCGATCAGGATCTGCCGCAACTGTGCGGCCCCGGCGCTGTACTCATCCCTGAACTGCCCGGTCGCACCGGCGACCGCCTCCGAGTAGTTCTTGTCGATGTCTTTGGCGTCGAGAGTCGTCAAGGTCACCGCGTACTTCTTCGCTGCCTCCAGCGCCGCGCGGCCGGCGGCGGCGGTCTGATCGACTTGGATCAGCCGCCATCCCAAAAACGCCGACAACCCCAGCGCCGCAACCAGAACCACACCGACCAGCACGGCGACCACCCGACGCCGCACCCGCCGGTCGCCAGCGGGCGCGCCGGCCCCGGCGGCGTCCTGGGTGATCGGGGCGTCCGCGTCGCCCGTGGGGACACCCGCCACGTCGATCTCGGGTTCGACGGCAACGGTCTCCTCATCCGATTCGCACTGCACGGCCGTCGTTTTGGCCGAAGTAGGTTGCACGGTATCCGGATCGTCGGGGTCGGCGAGCCGGTCAAAGACGTCTTTGGTCGGGGTTTGCTTGGACACAGGACTCTCCAGGTTCGCTTTAGTTCGGTACCCAGGCCGGCAGTTGGGGGCCCCCATAGGGGAGCGGCAGCGTGTACGGCGGATACACCGGCGCGGGATCGGTCACCGCGTTCGGGTCGAATCCCGGTGGCGGGCCGGCGGTGTCGTCACCGGGCGGCCGGGGTGCGTTGCGCGCCCCGCGGATCAGCACCGACGGGTCGGGATTGTTGCAGTAGGTGTACCGGTACGGCTCCGGGGAATCCGCCTGGGTAGGTGGCCGGCGGGTCACATTGCTGTAATCGCAGCGGTACTTCGGGTAGAGGTCCCCGATCCCCCACAGCGCGTTCTCCCGGAAGATGGTGGAGAAGTGGTCGAGGAACGACTCATGGTCGGGGCGCCACAGGTTCTGCAGCGCCGGTATCCGCATATACAGCAGCTGCGAGACCGTCGTCAGGTTCCCCAGCAGGGCAACGATATTCTCCCGGTTGTCGTTGAGCAGGTTGTCGACAGCGCCCAGCTGACCGCTGCCGTTGTCGACGAGGGTGCGGAACCCACCGTCCATCTTGTTCACCCCACCCAAGACGTTTTGCAGGTCGACCGCGGTGCGCCCCAGACCCGAGTTGACCTCGGCGAAAGTGGTGAACACCACCTGAGTGGTCCGCAGCAGGCTGACGGTCTGCGGCAGCACACCGTCGAGTGTGGACGACAAAAAGATCGCGCCGTCAAGAAGCCCCGCCAGCTTCTGCGGACCTTCACGTCCGACCCGGAGCTCGCGCAGCAGAGCGGTCACCTTCTCGGTGTCCAATTGAGCCAGCGCGCCGCGGCTGTCGTCGATGATCTTCCCCAACGACACCGGGATGCTGGCTTGTTTTCCGCCGATCACCGACCCGTTGGTCAAATACGGCCCACCACCGTGCTCCGGCCGGAAGTCCATATATTGCTCACCGGCCGCCGACAGGCCCGATACCCGCACCGGGGTATCCCGCGGGATCCGCACGTCGGCGTTGATGGTGGCTACCGCCTCCACTCCGCCGTGGTCGTCTGGGCTGAGGTTGATCGCGGTGATGCGGCCGATCGGTATGCCGCGCAGGGTCACGTCCTGGTTGACCAGCAGCCCGCCCGACTCCGGCAGCAGCACCCGCACCGCGATCGTCCTGCGCAGCGGGTTGATCCGCAGGTCGGTGATCGCGACGTAGGCGGCCACCATCACCAGGGCGATCGCCAGTCCGATGCAGGACACCAGGATGCGGCGCTGGGCCACCGCCTTGATCACGTCGACGATCAGCCGGGCCGCCCGCTCCACCGGGTTGATGGCGGCGGTCATCGCTGCTCCCCGTAGATCTTGGCCAGCAACAGGTTCCATTCGTAGCGAAGGCTCTCGACCAGCTGATGCCAGTCGGTTCCATCCGACGGGTGGAATCCTGGATCGCCGGGGTAGTTGATATCGGGCCACGCGGCCAGCGCGAGTTGATCGAGGGTGACCTCGACATGCACCGAGGTCGCGTCGAACGCCTTCAGCAAGACCCCGAGCAGCCGGTTGAGCGAGTACAGCGACAGGTTGGGGTCGACGGCGATGTCGTTGAACGTCTCGGCCAAGTGGTTGAGATCGGCGACGGTGCTGCGGGTGTCGGTGCCCTGTATGGACGGGAACCGGGACAACTGCCGGGTGATCCGGGCGGTCGAATCGGCAAGATTCGCGATCCGGTCGGTGTTGTCGGCGATGACGGCCAGTGCCGGCGCACCGGCTTCGAGGGATTGGCTGAGGGTGTTCGAGCGTGCCGCCATGGAAGCCGAGAGTTCGGAGGTGCGCCGCAACGCGCTATCCAGCTGATCCGACCGCGCGTTCATCTTCGACAGCAACGTTGTGCTCTGGTCCAGCAGCAGACCGACCTTTTCGCCGCGGCCGCCCATCGCCTGGCCGGCGCCGTTGATCGAATTGACCAGGTAGCGAATCGTGCCACCGTTGACCAGCATCGCCATCGAGTTGAGCACATCTTCCACGGTCGGCGCGGCGGCGGTGGATTTCAGCGGGATGGTGTCGCCGTTGCGCAGCAGCGGCGCTTTCGCGTCCGCACTGGGTTTGATCGACACGAAAACGTCACCGATCAGGGTGGCCGACCGCAGTTCGGCGGTGCTGCCGACCCGCAGCGGGACATCGGAGCGGATCCGCATGTCGACCTGCGCCGTGAAATCGTGCGCCCGGATGGCGTCAACTTCGCCGATATCGGCACCCAGCAGCTTCACGTGCGCCTGGGCCGGCAGATTCAGCGCATCGGAGAAAATGGCGGTCAGCGCGTATGTTTTGCCGCTGGCTCCGGGGGACGGCATCGGCATGGAGTCCAGGCCGACGGCACAACCGGCCAACAGCACGGCCAAGCCCGCGGCCACGACAGCGCGCGCACCGCGGCGGACAGCATCGGAATACCCCGCTCATGGCGTACCAGTTATCCCGTCGTCCATCAGGTTCAGGATGGTGCCCAGCCCGAAATCGGGCGCGTAATCGCGCAGGGTTCCGGTGGCGCACCCCAGCTGTTTGAGACCCATCAGGTTGCAGATTTCCTTGGTGAACATGCTGTTCATCACGATCTTGTTGAGCAGCAGGTGCCCGCGGAAGCTGCCACCGACGGGGTCGATCATGTTGTAGAGGTTGTCGACCGTCATCGGCGCCACATCAAGGAACTCCGCCAGCTCGCGCTGGTTGTCGGTGAGCGTCGTCGCGATGGCTTGGGTGTTGGCGAGCGTGCCCTGCAGACCCTCGCGGTGACCCTCCAGCAGCCGGGCCGCCTCGGCGAGTAGCTGATTGGCCTTCGCGCCGGTGCTGCCCGAGCCCAGGTCCTCGGCGGCCAGGACGTCGCTGAGTTGCCGTAGGTTAGAGCCGAATTCGCGAATAGTGGCGTCGTTGTCGGCGGCGGCCTGGGTCAGTTCGGAGACGCTGTTGATGATCGCCTGGATGTTTTTTTTGCTGCGGGCGCCCTTGTCGGAACCCACCCGCAGCGCCTGGGACAGCTTGTCCAGGGTGGCCCGGATGTCGGGACCGTTGGCGGAGGTGATGTCCGAGGCCAGGTTGATCAGGTTCCCCAACGGCCCGTGTCCCTGATCGTCGCCGTGCAGCGCCTTGCCCAGTTTGTCGACCATCTGCAGGGTTTTGTCGAATTCGACCGGTGTGTGGGTGCGCACCCCCGGCGGGCCCAGCACCGCACCGTTCTTCAGCGTCTCCCCGCCGCGGTAGGGCGGGGTGAGCTCGACCACCCGGTCGGTGAGGATCGAGTTGGACACCGTCACGGCCTGCACGTCCGCCGGGATGTCGATGCCGTGGTCGACGGTGAGTGTCACCTCCACATAACTGTCTTTGGGAACGATGCGGGTCACCTTGCCGACCCCCATGCCCAGCACCGAGACGGCGTTGCCCTCGTAGAGCCCGACGGTGTCCTCGAACTGGGCGGTGATCGTCATCGGCCGGTGCACCAGCCGCGGCACGACCACGGCCGCCGCGGCAACAACAACGACGACGGCCGCGGCGATCACGGCGCCGATCACCTTGACCTGGCGGCTCATTCGCAGTCCTTGAAGTACTCGACGAGGTTGAACTGAACGGCGCGGCTGCTGATCGCGCACATCCACGAGTCGATCAACAGGCCCATCGGGGCGTTGACATCGAGGGCATTGCCGCTGCCGGTGGCGTTGGCGAGGTTGCGGACGGCGATGGGCGACGACTGCAGGATGTTGCGCAGCAACGCGTCGTGGTCGTTGATCATTGTGGTGAACTCTTGCGCGTTGGCGAGCAGCTGATCCAGGGCGGGTTCGTCGGCCATGATCGTCTTGGCCCGCTGCACCAACGTGGTGGCGCTGGCGAACAGCCGCTGCACGGCCGCGCGCCGGGTCGCGATCTCGCGCAGCAGGTCGCGCCCCTGCACGATCAGCACCCCCAGATCGGCCCGCTGGCCGGCCAGCATGGTGGTCAACGTGTCCGCGTTTTTCAGCAGCGCGCCGATTTGGTCGCGCCGATCCCCGATGATGGTGGCCAGCGATTGCAGGTTCTGCAACGCCGGCGGCAGCGCCTCGGGCAGTCCTTGCAGGCTGGCGTCGAGCACTTTCACCGAGTCCACGACGCGGTCGGCATCCAGCGGCCCGAAGGTCTTCGTGGCCCCGGCGAGGGTCTTTTCCAGATCGTAGGGAACCTGGGTCCGTAGGTCACCATTCGGCCAGCGCAGCGGGATGGTGTGATGGTCGAGCTTCCCACCGCCGGCCGGGGTTAGTTCGAGGTAGCGGGATCCCAGGATCGTGGTCAGTTTGATGCCGGCCTGGGTGTCCGCACCCACGTGCACATCGTTGCGGACATTGAACTTGACGACCACGTGGTCGCCGGCGAGTTCCACCCCGTCGACGGTGCCGACCTGAATGCCGGCGATGGTGACCCCGTCACCCTTTTTGATCTGCGCGGCCTGAAGGAACTCGCCGCGGTAGGAGGTCTTGCCGATATTGAGGCCGCCGTAGGCGACCACGCCCATCAGCAGGACGCCGAGGACCACCAGCGCGATCGCCCCCAGCCAGGTCTTGTTGTAGGTGTCGAGGGGGCGGATGAACCTTCTCAACCCGGCGAACCGATTAGTCATGGCGCTCACCTGCACACCGGGGAGTGCCAGACTTCGTGGCCGTTACCGCGGGTGGCGGCGGCGACGATGCCCCGGAACCAGTAGTACAGGTCGTGCCACAAGCCGAAGTCGACATCACAGGCGTATCCGTTGATGTAACTTCCGTCCTGCATAGTTCGGGCAATCGCCTTCATCAGGCCCGGGACGTTCGCCGTCAGATAGGCCAGCCGCGCTCGGCCGTCGTGCAGCCCGTAATCAAGCACACCGGGTTGCCGGCTGACCAACTGCTGCGCGTCGGGAGTGATGTTGTTGACGATCGCGGCCAGCCGAGAAACTGTCGAGTTGATCGACCCCACGGAGTCGACCAGTTCCTCGCGGCGGCCCGCCAGGTCGGCCATCACACCCCGGGTTTGCTGAATCATCGTCTGCAAATTGGTGTTCTGCGACGCCAAGCTGGCCATCAGCGCGTCCAGGTTGCCGATCAAATCGCCGAGCACCTCATCGGGGCCGGCGAACGTTTCCGCCAGCGCCGACGCCTGGGTGGTCACCGCCAGAATCGAGGTCGTATCCCCGCCGAACGCCCGGGTGATCGCGTTGGTCAGGTTGTCCACCTGTTCGGGTTCCAATTGTTCCAACAGCGGCTCGAACCCGTTGAGCGCGTGGGAGATGTCGAACGACGGGTTGGTGCGTTCTTTCGGTATCTGGCTGTGGTTTGGCAGCGGCTGGCGATTGCCTCCGGCACCTTGGGCCAGCCCGAGGTAGCGTTGCCCGATGATGTTCTGGTAGGTGACCGACGCGATGGTGTTGGTGTACAGGGTCTGCGCCCGCTGTACCCGGAACGTGACCTTGGCCAGCGCATCGACCAGTTCGATCTTGTCCACCCGGCCGACCCGCACCCCGGCAACCCGGACGTCATCGCCGTCCGCCAGCCCGGATACATCGGTGAAGATCGCCGAATAGGTGTTCGTCGGGCCCGCCACTCCGCGCACCAAGGTGCCGAACACCATCCAGGTGACGACGAGCGCGAACACCGTAAAGATGACCGAACCGATCAACGGTTTGCGGTATCGGCTCACGGGGCACCTCCCGGTGTGATCTGAACCAGCGACCCGCGCGCCACCGGGCCCAGCAGCAGCACGGTGGCCGTGGTGGCTTCCCCGCCGACGATTTGGTCGAGCTGCGCTTTCTCCTGGGCGCTGCCGACCGGCCCGACGTTGCCGCCGATGATCGACTGCTGCTGCACCTCAGCGGAAAGCGGCGGCGGTGCGCCCGCTACCGGCGGTGCTCCCGGCGCCGGCGCTGCATCCGGAGGCGGCGGCGCATCGGGCGGCGGCCAGTGCACCTGCCACGGTGGCGGAGGCGGCGGCGGCATATCCGGGGCAGGGCCGTCGCCCGGCATCGAATGACGCGGCGGGGTCACGTTGGGGCGGTTCTCCGCCGCGCCGGGCGGCGGCGGGATACCCATCGACCCCAACGAGGGAAACAGATCCGGGGCGGTGGGGACTAGCGGCGCCGTCTGGCAGCTCGGGCCCTCCAGGGCGCCGTAGCGGGGGCAGTCGGCGCGCACGTAGCTGCGGCTCGGGGTGAACGACGCGATCACCTTGACAGTGATGAGATTGTTGTCGGGGTTGAACGCCTCGTCGTAGAACTTGTTCGCCAGTTTCTGCAGCCGGGTCGACACGCCGTGGAACTCGCCTGCGTGGTCGGCGAGCACACCGAGGGTTGGCGCTAGCTGGGTGCTGATCGCGATCAGCCGGTCGGTCTGGTGGTCGAAGGCGTCGCCCAGCATCCCGGTGGTGCCGAGCCCAGAAGACAGCAGGCTGGTCAGCTGCCCGCGTTTCTCGGCGATGGTCCGCATCGGCCGGATCGAGTCCTGCAGCGCATCGAACAGTTCCGGGGTGGTATCCCGCAAGCCGCCCGCGGCGGCGGTCAACGCGGCCAGCGTCGACGGGCCGGAGGCGTCCGGGCTGACCACCGTATTGAGCTGCGCCAGAATCTCGTTCAGGTCGTGTCCGGCGTCGGTTAGTTGCTGGCCACGGCCCTCGGTTGCCTCACCCAAGGCCGCGATCACGCCGATGCTGTCGGGATCGGGCTTGCGGCCCGCCGCGGCCAGCAGCTGGCGGAGCTTGGCCACGACGTTCTGGAACAGCACGGTCGGCAATGTGGTGTCCTCGTGGACGACCGATCCGGTTCGCAACGGCGGCGCCCTCCCGTTGTCGACCAGTTGCACCGCCGACACCGCGAAGGCGTTGCTCGGGACCACCCGCGCGGTCACGGTGCTGGGGATATTGGCGGCGTACGCCGGTGTGAGGTCGACGTGGACGATGTTGGGCTTGTCTTCCCGGGAGGGGGTGATACCGGACACCGACCCCACCAGCACACCGCGGAACTTCACGTCGGTGTGTGCCGGCAATCCGTCACCGATGTTGAACATCGCGAGGTCTACCTTGACGAGCTTGTCCAGTTTGCCTTCGGATTTCTGCACCATCAACACCGAAAAGGCGAGCGCGACGACCGCGAAGACCACACCCAAGACGACAAGTGGCCCATTGTTCGGGCTGCGCGGGTCGAAGTCGTAAGAGTTCGGCATTCCTACCCACCGAACCTCGCGCCGGACGCAACTCCCCAAAACGCCATGGTGAGCAGCATGTTGACGATCATGACGGTGGTGAGGCTGTTCCGCATCGCACGTCCGGCGGCCACTCCGACACCGGCCGGACCGCCACTGGCGAAGTACCCGTAATAGCACTGCATCGTCGAGGAGATGAAGACGAAGACGATCGCCTTCATCGTCGCCTTCACGACGTCGCCTGGGTTGATGAACAACGAGAAATAGTGCAGATAGGACCCGGCGGACTGGCCGGCGACCATGCTGGCGGCCTGGGCGGAGGCGTAGGTCGTCGCCAGCGCGATCAGGAACAGCGGCACGACCGCCACAACGGCTGCCGTCACCCGGGTGACCACCAGGTAGGAGACGGAGTTGATGCCCAGCACATCCATCGCGTCGATTTCATCGTTGATCCGCATCGCGCCCAACTGCGCGGTGAAGCGGCATCCCGCCTGGGCGATGAACGCCATCGCGATCATCACCGGCGCGAGCTCGCGGGTCGTCGCGAACGACGAGATCAACCCCATCGCCGGGCCCAGGCCCAGCAGGTTCAGCGCATTGATCGCCTCGACCGCGACCAGGGCGCCCGCGGTGAGTCCCAGCACTACCGCGACGTTGACGGTGCCGCCGCCGACGACGATCGACCCGTTTCCCCAGGACACATCCGCCAATATCCGCAGCATTTCGCGTCGGAAGTCTTTGATCATGGCCGGGATCGCCAGCAGGATCTTGCCGAAGAAATAGACCAGGTGCCCCGCCCTGCCGAACGCGCCGCCGACGACATCCGCACCGGCAAGGACGACGCGTTGGCCCGGGACCTGAAATGGGGTGGGAGTGGCCATGGCTTTACAGGGTTGTCCGCGGGAAGACGATGACGTAGAGCTGGCTCATCAACACGTTGACCATCATCAGCAGCAGCACCGATTCGACCACCGCGGCGTTCACCGAGTTCGCCACCCCGGCTGGACCGCCGCGGGTGTCCAAGCCCTTGTGGCAGCAGATGATGGCGACAATCGCCGAGAAAACCACCGCTTTGGCCAACGCCAGCACCATGTCGCCGACGGTGGCGAACGACGAGAACGTGGCGATGAAGGAGCCCGGGGTTCCGTTCTGGACGTAGACGTTGAACAGGTAGCTCCCGACGTAGCCGACGAAAGCGGTCACCCCGGTCAGCCCGAGCCCGACCAGGATCAGCGCGGCGAGCCGGGGCACCACCATGCGGCGCAGCGGCGACACCCCCATCACCTCCATCGCCGCGATCTCCTCGCGCATGGTCCGGGCACCCAGGTCGGCGGTGACCGCCGAACCCACCGCCGCGGCCAGCAGCAGCGCCGCCACCAGCGGAGCCCCCTGGCGGATCACCACCAACCCAGTCGCCGCACCGGACATCGACGCTGCGCCAACCTGCCCGGCCAGCAGCCCGAACTGGACGGACAGGGTGACGCTGATCGGGATCGTCACCAGAATCGTCGGGGTGAACGCCGTCGACGCCATGAACGCCACCTGCTCGATGAACTCCCCGGCCTGGAAGGTGCGGGTGAACAGGTCGTAGAACAGATACCGGATGGCGTCGACCCCGAGCCGCACCTGGCCGCCGAAGGTGTTCAGCGAGAGGAATGGATGGTTCTGCAGATAACGGCGAAACCAGCCGATGATCTCCCCGATGCCCGATCGCTCGGCTGGGGCATGGGCGGAGTCTGCGACGTCTGTCATCGCCTGCCCCCTCGGGGTTGACCTTGATACTTGTCGGAGACGCTAAAAGACGCACATGTCAATAACCCTGTGCTACCGGTCATTTCCCCTCCGGACAGTCAAGTGGTGGCCACCTTAATCCAGACTGACTTCCCGAGTGGGCGGTTTCGCGAATCCATGCGACCGGTCATCACAGCCCGCCGGCCCACCGCATCACGCCGGCGCCCCCATGGACTCAGCGCGTGCAGGATGGACTCACGGTCTGTGACATTGTCGCCAATGTGCCCTACCCCCAGGGTCTCTCGTTGTGTTTCGCGGTACTTCGACGCACAGCAGCGCCGGTCAGGCTCACCCCTCATCGAGCCCCACCCCGTACTGAGAACCGCGATCCGGCCAGAACACCTGGCCCAGGTTGAAGCCCAAGTATCCCGACGGGCCATGGCAGGGTCACTAGCTGCACACGAGAAAAATTCGGGCCGGTTTTGGCTCGGGAGACAAACCGATGAGAGCCGTTGCCGTTGGCGTGATCGGGGCGTCATGGACGGGCAGGTCGAGCTCCGTCCGCTCCCGCTCCGAGTTGTTACCGGCACCAAAAGTGCAGTTACGGTCCCTTCCTTCCGGGCAGTGACCGCCACTCCTGGCATGCTGCATATCCGATAAGAGGAGTCTCAGATGAGAGTGCATCACCTCAATTGCGGAACCATGGTGTTCGGCACGGTCGACCACTGCCTGCTCGTGGAGCTTTCCGGCGGCGACCTGATGTTGGTCGACACCGGATTCGGGCTCGACTGTGTCCGTCGTCCGGAACTGCTGGGATGGACGCGCCACGCCATCCGGCCGGTGCTCCGGGAGTCCGAGACCGCGATCCGGCAGATCCAGGCGCTTGGTTACGACCCGAAACATGTCCGCAACATCGTGGTCACCCACCTCGACTATGACCACACCGGCGGGCTTGCCGACTTTCCCTGGGCCACTGTGCATGTGCACGGCCCCGAGTATCGGGCCGGTGTGCGTCCCGACGCGTTCGAGCGCATCCGCTACCGGCCTGAACAGCTGTGGGCCCATGGCGTGCGGTGGCGGGTCAACGAACTCGGGGCCGACGGCGACCGGTGGTTTGGATTCCAAGCCGTCCGCGAGCTTCCGGGACTTCCAAATGACATCCTGGTGATCCCCCTGCTGGGCCACAGTCGTGGCCATGTCGGCGTCGCGATCGACACCGGGACCGGCTGGCTGCTGCACGCGGGCGATGCCTACGCCTTGCCGGGCGCCGTCCGGCGCGGTATCACCGGCCGCGCAACTCGCGGCCTGAGCCTGATTTCCGGTCACCCGAGTTTGCCGCGCGCACAGCTGCAGAACATGCACCGCCTGGCCGATCTCATCGCCGAACACGGCGATGAAGTGACCGTGTTCTGCAGTCACGATGCGTCGGCCTTCACCAGACTCGCCGGCGCCGCACTGATCTAACTGATGGACGCCTGCCAATCGGCGATCTCGCGACCGAGGTCGGTATGCGGCGGATCACCGTAGAGCCATTCACGAGCGATCCGATGCCAATTGTTGGTCACTTCCAGGTGCCCGAGTATGCCGAACGTCAAAAATTCGGCGCGCCGGGAGAAGAGGTGCTCCGGCGGCAGCATCTGCCGTTTCATGTCCGTGAATTCCACCGCGCGCGGGTCGATTGCCATCACGATGGCGGCCGTTGCCATCTCCGGCGTGATGGCGATCTCCTCGTCGAGCATGTGCCAGGCGCCCACGGCCAAGAAGTAGTCCAGGCATTCCTGTGGGGTCACCGCCGAATTCGCGTCCACCACGCCGCGGTCGACCATGAGGCGATACAGCTCTTCGGCCTTTCCTTCGGCGGCGGCGCGAAGGTATTTCCGCTCGAACTCGACATTGGCCGGATCCATCCGGTGATATAGCCCGAAGTCGACAAACTCGACCTTGCCGTCGCTGCCGAGCAGAACGTTGCCCGGGTGGGGGTCGCCGCAGAACTCGTTGTGGCAGAACAGCGAACCGATGTAGAAGCGGTGAATTAATTCGCCGATGCGGTTACGCTCGTCGGCCGGCAGACCGCGGATCTGGTCAAAGCAAACGCCGTGGACAAACTCGGTCACCAAGACCCGTGGGGTGCTGTACTCAACGACGCTGTCCGGAACCCTGATCATGGGGTGGCCGCGAAACTGCTGTGCCACGTGGTGCTGGGTACGCGCCTCGGTCAGATAGTCCAACTCGTTCTCGATATTGCGGCTGAACTCCTCGAGCATGGCCGTGTTGGCGGCCGGCCACGACGATCGCCACAGTTTGATCAGCAGCGCAAGGTTGCGCATGTCGGCTTCCACTGCCTGCTGGACCCCCGGATACTGCACTTTGACCGCGACCTCCCGGCCGTCACGCAGCCGTGCGCGATAGACCTGGCCGATCGAGGCGGCGGCGATGGGGTCCTCGTCGAAGTCGCTGAACACCCGCGATAGCGGGCCGAGGTCGGCCTCGATCACCCCCCGCATGGTGCTGAAGGGTTCCTTCGGGGCTTGGTCGCGCAGCGCAGCAAGCTTCTGCCGGAAGCGTTCTCGGTGTGATTCCGGGACCAGGTCGACATCGAAAAGGGAGAGGGCTTGGCCAAGTTTCATCGCCGCGCCCTTCATGGATCCCAGGACCGCAAACAGATTGTCCGCCGCCGTTATGGTCGCGCGTTCCGCGAGCACGGCTTTCGCGTCTTCGGATCGGCCGATCATCGCCAGGCGGAGCCCCGCGCCGCTCACCGCACGTTTTGCCGCCAGCCGACCCAACTTGCTGCCACGCGAGAGCCGCCCCCGTGGTATTCGATCCACAACCATCCCCCTGCATTGCGCTATGCCGCTGCGCAATTTACCGGGACCGATGGTCCCAGACTGCTGCACCGCAAAACCCGGGGGCAATTTTCAGCTGCCTATCAGATGCCACCGATTCGCCTGGTCAGGGCGATCCGGGAGGGCAGCGCGGGTGTCAGGCGGTCAATTCAGCGACCGCGGGCACCACTCGGTCGATGAAATCGACGACTTCGGCGACAGCCTGGGCCGATTCCGGCACTACGGCCGCGGCCGCCTGAAACACGTGTACTTGGCCGGGCCACGTTTGCAGCTCACACTGCACCCCGGCAGCGGCGAGCCGCTCGGCCATCAGGACGGCGTCGGGGTAGAGCATCTCGCTCCGACTTGCCTGAATCAGGGTGGGCGGTAGCCCGTTGAGCCGGCAGTCTGCCGGTGATACCAGGTCCTCACCGCGGTTGAGCCTGACGCGCTCGTCATGCAGCTTGGTGACCACCGACCGAGAGAAGAGCGCGCAGGTCCTGGCCGACGGAGCAGCCAACTTGGCCGAGATTTCGCACGTCGTTAGCGGCGAAATTGCGACGAGTGCAGCCGGCATCGGTAAGCCCGCATCCCGGATGCCGAGAGCCGTGGTGAAGGTGAGGTATCCGCCCGCGGAATCCCCCATCACAACGATCCGGTCGGGGTCGATGCCCATTGCGAGAAGGTGGCGATAGGCATCGACGCCGTCGGCGACCGCGTCGTTGATGGAGTGCTGGGGAAGTTTTCGGTAATTGACGTGGAGTGCGGACGACGAAAGCATGGTGGCGAACCGACCCACCATTTGACGGTGCAGATACCGGCCCCCGACGTAGAACGCTCCCCCGGGCAGATACAGAATGAACCGGCCCGACGTCGGCTCGGCAGGGCTGACGATCTCCGCCGCGCAATGGGGCAACGCCGTTGGCTGGTGGGTAACACCGGGAATCGGCGGCAGGGCCCGACCGACATGGTCGATGGCACCGTAGGGCCACGGCAGCCACTGCGTTCGCACCCACGCCTGCAGACCCACCTTGACGGTCGCACTTAGCAGGCACCTCAGTGCGTGCGACTGTCCGCTCCCGCCGGGAAAGTCGATGCGCTCGACGCTGGGCGCCTCCACCGGCATTGCCACCCCTCACTCAGAGTCGCTTACCCAGACAGCAACGGCTGGACTGGGTCGGTTCAGTGGTCTAAGTATGTCGACATCGGGGCCCGCCATTCACTGCACGCATCGGAGAAGTTTGGGCCACCCTATTGGTGCCGAAAACAAAACTCGGGTTAACCGGCGACCGGCCCCGCAGTACCCGCAATATGCCGCATGACCTGTGCTAACAACCCGAATCCGGATTGTGGCGAATCACAAACTGCGGTGAGGAGCGAACTCGTGGCGCACCCTTGATGATTGGCGCCGCTGCACGGTCGACGACCCGGCTGGCCTGCACAGGGAGCTGCCGCGCCGGGAGCGCCGCCACGCACCGGCGCAACCCCGTGTGACGATTCCACCCCCAATCGGGCTGTTGTCGGCCACAATCGGATCGTGACTTCTGCTCTGCCGCGTATCCCCGAAGACTCGCCGCTGCGAGAGGCGATTGAATCGCGGATCCCCGAGCTCTCGGATGCTTTGCTTGACGCTGCCGTCAAAGCTGTGCGGTGGCCGACGACCCTGCCCAGCGAGCCGTTCCAGGTGGAAATCGGACCGCTGCTGGCGGCGGCCTTTCCCGTCGTGGTCACCGGCATGATCGAGGGGCGTCAGCTCAGCACCGCCGAGGTGTCGGCGTTCGCGGTGCCCATCATCGAACGCCACGCCGAGGACGGGATTCCGCTGCCGGTTCTGCTCACCGCCCTGCACGGAGGTGTGCGACGGTTTTGGGAGCTCGTCGTGGAGCTGGTACCCGACATCGATGCGGCGACGCTGGCGGCGTTGGGTGCACACCTATCGGACCTGGCCGGAACGTGCAGCATTGTCATCACCGAGATCTACCAGGACTCGGACTTCGTGCTGCGAGCCAACAAGCGGGAACAGCTGCGCACCCTGTGTAAGGCCTTGGTCGCCGGCGATCCGACCGCAGCGATCCTGGCCGAGGATGCCAGCGTCGAACTCAGTGACCGTTACGACATCCTCGCCATTGACATCGATACCGCGCCGACACCGCAAACGGCTCACGACGTGCTGGTCGCCCAACGCAGGATGCGTCATGCCCAACACGTCCTCTACGAGTTCGGATCCGCCGACATCCTCAACACCTTCGACGGCTACGCGGGCACCGTCCTGTTGCCGACACCGTTGGTCGGCCCCGGAGCCCTCGAAGCGCTGGTGGACGCCCTCGCGACGCGCTTTGGCGTCGAGATCTATGCCGCCGAGTGCCGGGCAACGGAGCTCTTAGGAATCCCGGCGGCGGTCGCCGAAACTACCGAGATCGCCCGTCTCGCACGACAACTCGGTGGGCACCCGGGCCTCCATCACCTCGAAGACCTGCTGTTCGAGTATCAGGCCACCAGGCCCGGGCCGGCCCGGGACTTCCTGGCCCAACGCATCGCGCCACTACAGCAACATCCCAGCCTGCTCGACGCTCTCGAGATGCATCTGCGTCATGGCGCCGACCGGAAAGCCGCCGCGGCCGAACTATTCATCCATCCCAACACCCTGACCTACCGGTTACGGCGCGTCCATGAATTCACCGGTATCGACCCCAGCGACCCACACGGCTCCCGCCTGCTCGCCGCCGCCCTCACCATCCACCTCGTCGACCACGCCGAAAAGTAGCCATCCGCCTATCGACGCACGCCGGCCCTCACCTGCCGTCGGCATGGATGGCCAGCCACTTCTCCCTGCGTCGTTTCGAGGCCCGGGACAGCCACGCGTCCTGTATCACTTCGGCCAATTCGGTCCTGGTGATGGCGGGCAAGTCGACCGCCCGGACCAGTACGGACAGGTGTCCGTTGAAATGGTCGGTGGTGAAAAACGGCGTCTCCGGGTCTTGAATGAGGGCCAGCTTGTCGCTTTCGGACTCGACCCAGATGACGATGACGTCAGCGTAGGGCTCGTTGGTGACCGGGTCCTTGGCATCCGGCCGCGGGTTGCGGAAGAACACGAACGATTTGCCGCCCACCTGATAGATCGCGTTACCCTTCGGCCCTTCGATTCTGGTCACGTGCGGCATCGCGGCGGCGATCTCATGGACGTCGCTAACGCGCGCGGATCGATCGGCCATAACGCCAACGTAACCTGCTGGAACATGGGTGGCGCCGCTGTGCGTCACGCTCGATGCTCGACGGTGTCCGCGGCCCCGATGCCGAGGTGCGGCCGGCGCCGCGAAAGTGACCCTTGACAAACTGCGGTGGCATGTCCAAAGATTCGGGGGTCGTTATCGGATCGTGACCAAGTGGTTCGATCCGAACTATCGGGGGACCGGCGGGGCGGACCCCTTGGTGGAAGATGCGGTCAGGAGGGGAGACCTTATCGTGCATGCCACCCAAGATTGCCGCCCTACCCGTGGCAGTCCGCAGCAGCGGTGCAGACGGGCTGCTCGGGATCCCGATGACGAGTCCGGTGTGATTCGGACCGTCACACCAAGAGGCGATTTCACCGCGGCGTGATCACCGGCGTCGAGGCGTGGCATTTATTCCGCACTGACACGGATTGCGGCGCAAGAGGATTGCTGCGCTGAGGGTTTGGCAGGGGACGGCTACGCCCACTGGCGTCGGACGGAGTCGCTGGGGTGTAGCTCGATGTACGGCCAGCGTCGAAAAGCCGTGCAATACTGGTGTTTATCGACAGCGACAAGGGGGATGCCGCGATGGTCCAACCCGCCGACCCGACCACCGCCGATATCGCCGAATCGTGCGCCCAGATCGCCGAGGCAGCAGCGGATCTGCGCAAGCTCGTCTCAGACTGCGCTGGGCTGGCCGCCCGATCCGGCCCACCAACGGGGTCAGAGGTCGGAGCGCCAGTGCTGGGGGACCTGCAGCAGCGCATCACTGCGGCAATGGCAGCAGCGACCGGCACGATTGACAACCTCACGGTCCTGCTCGCCGGCGGCGCACCGCCACCCCGAGCCGCTGCGGCGCCGTGCGGGCAACATCGGGTGGGTTGGGCGGACGAGTCGACCGACACGGTGCCGATGAGAAAATGCATGCCGGTATAACTTGGCCCAGCCACGCGCTTGAGGGCGACCTGGCCGGCAACGCCGGACCTATACTTCTGACCGGCTCACCGAGATAGGACGCATCCGACGCGCCGGGCGGTGACAGCCAATCTTCAGCTGGGCGGTTCACACTGCGCATATGGCCACCCAGTCCGACCGGTGGATCGCCACGGCCCGTGCGCTGCGCCGGGCCGGGTTCGGTGTGACCGGCCCGCAGGTCGACGCGGTAGCCGCCCAGGATTGGTCGGCCTACGTGGATGCCGCGCTGGACCTAGACCCCGACGCCGATCCGGGCGCCCAGGCCACCCCGATGCCCACCCTGCCCGCGCCGCACGCCCCCGGTAAAGGCCCCAGCACCGAGCAGCGCAAGCAGTACAACCGGCAGCTGTCCGAGCAGATGGCCGCGCTGTCCGCTTGGTGGCTGCGCCGCATGGCCGCCGTCGACCAGCCCATCCACGAGAAGCTGACATTGCTGTGGCACAACCACTTCGCGACGTCGGCGCAGAAGGTTCGGGTCGCGGATTTCATGGCGGCGCAGAACCAGAAGCTGCGGACGCTGGCGCTCGGCGATTTCCGCACCCTGGCCTACGCCATGCTGACCGACGCGGCGATGCTGCGCTGGCTCGACGGGCAGAGCAACACCGCCAAGGCCGCCAATGAGAACCTGGCCCGGGAATTCATGGAGCTGTTCGCGCTGGGCCACGGTAACGGCTACACCGAGGCCGATGTGCGGGCCGGCGCCCGTGCGTTGACCGGCTGGGTGATCAAGGCCGACGGCGATACGGTGCTGGCGCCCAAACGCCACGACGACACCGCCAAGACGCTGCTGGGCAGCACCGGCGATTTCGATGCGGTTGGATTCTGCGACACGGTGCTGGCCCAACCCAAGTCGCCGGCATACGTCGCGGGGCGGCTGTGGCAGCAGTTGGCCTCCGACGACGCGCCCTCGGCGGCCGCACTGGACCGGATGCTCGCCGCCTACGGTCCCGGCCGCGACCTGCGGGCGCTGACCGCGGCGATCCTCACCGACACGGAGTTCCTCGGCGCCCGAGGAGCTGTCGTCGACACCCCGGTGGAGTGGCTGGTCGGCGTGATCCGGGCGCTGCGGGTTCCGTTGGACCACCCGAAGCGAATCAAGATGGTCGATGCCACGCTGACCGCGCTGGGGCAGCGACCGTTCTATCCGCCGAACGTCGGTGGCTGGCCGCGCGGGCAGGTGTGGCTGTCCACCGCCAGCGCCGGGGAGCGGTTGCGCGCCGCCGGCAACCTGGCCCGCGCCGGTGACCTGTCCGGCGTCGAGGACACCGGCGCCGGCGACCGGATCGACGCCGTCGGCTACCTGATCGGGGTCGGGGCGTGGTCGGACCGCACCGTCGCCGCGCTCAAACCGCTGGCGCGCCAGCCGGTCCGGTTGGTCGCCGCCGCCGTCAACACGCCCGAATACCTGACGTCGTAACGGGGTCGCTGATGCCTGAGATCAATCGCCGCAAGTTTCTGATCGCCAGCGTCGGTGTCGGCGCCGCCGGCCTGCTGTCCGGGGCGGTGGCGGTGAGCTGGCCCGACCTGCTGCGCGCCGCGCAGGATCGGCCGCTGCCCGACGGCAGCGGGGTGCTGGTGATCGTGACGCTCTACGGCGGCAACGACGGCATCAGCACACTGATCCCCTACGCCGACAACGCGTATCACGACGCCCGTCCCGAACTCGCCTACGCCCCAGCAGATGTGCTGCATCTCGATGACCGGCTCGGACTCAATCCGGCGCTGACTGGACTGGCGCAGCTGTGGAACCAGCGCCAACTGGCCGTAATCCGCGGGGTTAGCTATCCGCAACCCGACCACAGTCACTTCCGGTCCATGGACATCTGGCAGACCGCGTCGCCGACCGAACCCGTCTCGACCGGCTGGATCGGCCGCTGGCTGGACGCCACCGGCGACGACCCGCTGAGGGCGGTCAACATCGGCTCGGTGCTCCCGCCGTTGGCGGTGGGCGCCAAATGCACCGCCGCCGCGCTGACCCCGGCCGCGTCCCCGGAATCGGCGGAGCGGTTCACCGCCACCATGGCCGCGCTCGGCGCCGACGATCCGCACGACACCCCCGCCATGGCGGCGGTGTGCGCCGCCTATCGCGCCGCCCGCAGCACCGACACCGCGTTCGCGCCGATCCGGGCCGCCCGCACCGAACACAACCGGCTCGCCGCCCAGCTGCAGCTGGTCGCCCAGGCGGTGCGGGCCGGGGTGCCGACCCGGGTGTACGCGGTGCAGCTCGGCGGTTTCGACACCCACGCCGACGAACGCGAGACCCAGCAGCGGCTGCTGCAAACCTTTGATGAGGCGGTGACGCCGTTCTTGCGGCAGATGGCCGACGACCGGTACGGCAAGAACCTCGTGATGGTCGTGTATTCGGAGTTCGGGCGCCGCGTCAAAGCCAATGCGTCCCAGGGCACCGACCACGGCACCGCCGGGCCGGTGTTCGTCGCCGGCACCCCGGTGAAGGGCGGCTTCTACGGCGACGAACCCAGCCTGACCGACCTCAATGACGGGGATCTCAAGCCCACCACCGATTTCCGCGACATCTATTACGAGCTGATGTCGGGCACACTGGCGACCGATCCCACCCCGTCGGTCGGCGCCGGCCGCCGCGCCCTGGGGTTTCTTAGCTGAACCCCTACGACTCAGAACAGGTTCAGCAGCCAGGACGGGTCGAACAACTCGGTCAAGAGAGTGCCGGGAAGATCGCTCGCCGCCGCGGGCAGCACGCCGCCCAGTCCAGCCAGCAGTGCGGCCGGATCCAACACGTCGCCGAGCAGCTTGGTGAGATCCAGCGCGCCCAGATCCAGCGGAAGGGCTCCCACGCTGCTGCCCACCGGATCGACCATGCCGCCGGTCAGCAGCGCCCCGGCGATCTCGCGGGGCAGGTAGTTGACGAAGCCGTCGAGCAGCCCGGTGAACGGGCCGATGTCGATCTTGAGCAGGTTGTCGAGCAGGCTGATGTCGGCGTCCTGCATGGGTTGCAGCAGCCCGTTGAACAACGGAATACCGGCGCCGCCCAGCGGGCCAAGGTCGATACCGACTCCCCATTGGCCGTTGAGGATGGCGTCGGTGACATAGCCCGGGCCGGCGACCAGAGCGGCCAAGGCGTTCAGGTACTCGCCGGAACCGATCGCCCCCTGGACCGCGCTCAAGCTGGTATCGAACGCCTCGACACCGTTGACCAGCGGACCAATGGCGGCCAGCCCCAGCACAATCGGCGCCGGCAACAGGACGGACAGGATCAGCAGCGGGTTGCCGGAGGTCAGGTCACCGATGATCTGTCCGGCCTCGTCGATGATGGTGGTCAGGGTCGGAATGAGCTTGAAGATGTTGCCGATGTTCAGGTCCGCAATGGCCGCCAGCAGGCCCTGAACATCGGTCAACAGGTCACTGTGCAGGCTGATCTCGGGGGCGAAGCTGGTCAGCGTTTGAAACACGTTGGCCGCGTTGTTGAACATCTCACCCGGCACGTTGACGATCGATGCCGGATTCGCCAGGAAGTCGTTGAAGTAACCCATCTGGTTGTGCAGGATCGCCCCCAGAATGGGCGCCGGGTCGGCAAACCGCTCGCCGGCGATGGCGGACAGGTCGTTGAACGAATTGGTCGCCAACGCGGAGTAGACGCCGAGAGGGTCGGTCGGGGAACCGAGGTCGGCGAGTTGACCGAAGTCAATGCCGGCCGTGAGTTGCACCGCGGGCATCGCAACGTCGGGCAGCGTCGGTGGCGCTGCGACGGGGCTTACCGCGACCACGCCGGCGCCGACGACGGCGATCCCGGCGGTCAGATACGGACGTAGCGCAGCCTGCATGGTCATGCCCTTCGCTGGAACCAAACCCCGCAAGGTCTGCGCGGCGGATCACACTGTAACTAAGAAAATCCTGATAGGCGCAGAATCGGACAACAAGCTTTGAATAACCCCGGTCCGATCCAGAAAACGCAGTTGAGCTGCGACTCTGCCGCCCCAGCACCCCGCTGCGAGCCGTCCCGTCCCCACACGGGGAGTGGACCGCCCTCATCGTCGCCAGCCAGCGCTGAGAATCTCCCAGAGTTTTTCAACGCTTCTTAGGCAGCTATCAGTTAGCATTGCCCTCAGATTGTGAGTTACCTCACAATCCAGCGCGGGAGGGAGATCGCCATGCAGCAGCTAGCCACCCGTCCGTGGGTCACCGCCGGGGTTGCCCTCGCCGGAGCCAGCCTGATTGCCGTCACCCCGGTGACGGCGGCGCCGCTGCCCGATGTGGCTCCCCCCGAGATCCAGCTCACCGCAGGGCTGGACCCCATTACCCCCTGGGTGGACGTTATCCAGCAGGCCAGCACCAACGTATCGGACCTGTTCGCGGCGTGGAGCAGTGATCCGTTCCCGATAATCCGCCAGGTCGCCACCAACCAGATCGGCTACCTCGAGGACATCTTCCGCGGCGACTTCGGGACCGTCTTCAGCCAGATCGCCCACAATCTGCAGGCCGGGTTTACCGCGCCGTTTGTCCCCGACGCCAATCTGCTGAGCACCGTCGAAGCGACCTGGTCCAGTTCTGTGGGCGGAATCGGCGGCGCCGCCTTGATCAGGACTGCGCAGGCTGCGGCGGCGCTGCTGCTGGGCGGACCCGTCAACCACCTGAATCTCTTCAACTTCGCCTACGACGCCACCGCCGACGACGCGCTGGTGCACGCGCTACTCGGGTTCACCGCCTCCCCGCTCAGCGGCGTGCTGCTCGGCGCGGTCGGCCCGGTCATCGGCCCTGGGGTGGCGCTCGTCGACAGCATCCAGTCCATCATCGGGGACCTGTCCGGCCCCGACACCGACCCGCTGGCCGCCCTCAACGAGCTGATCAATATCCCGGCGCATATGACCGGCGCGTTCCTCAACGGCGGCGAATCGCTCGACCTCACCCCGCTGGTCTCGTTGCTCGACCTGCCGCCCGCGGTGGAGGCGCTGGTCGACATCAACAGCGTCAACCTGGAGCTGGGTGGGCTGCTCAGCCCGGCCGGATCGCTGTTCAACGCCCTGGGTTTCGACGTGTCGGTCACCGGCGGCCTGGTCGGCATCGACCTACCCGGCTACGGCGTCGGCCCCATCGGCTCCCTGATCGCCTTGACCCAAGCCATCGCCGAAGCCATCACCCCGTCCGGCACCGACACGTTCAGCGCGCTGGGTGGCGACCTCGGGGGCCTGGCCGGCGAGATCCCCAACCTGCTGGCCGGGTTGCTGGCCTTCTAACCGAGCCGGCGCAGCCGCGGCGCCAGGTCGGTTTCGAACAGCTGCAAAAACCGCCGCTGGTCGTGACCGGGCGCGTGGAACACCAGGTGGTTCAGACCCCAGCTCACATACTGGCCGACCTTTTCCACCGCCTCGTCGGGGTCCGACGCCACGATCCAGCGTTTGGCGACCTGCTCGATCGGCAGCGCGTCGGCGGCCTTCTCCATCTCGATCGGGTCGTCGATGGAATGCTTTTGCTCGGCGGTCAGCGACAGCGGCGCCCAAAACCGGGTGTTGTTCAGCGCCAGTTCGGGATCCGGATCGTAGGAGATCTTGATCTCGATCATCTTGTCAACGTCGTCGACATTGCGCTCGGCCGCCGCCGCACCTTCCCGCACGGCCGGCATCAGCTTCTCGGTGTAGAGCTCCTCACCCTTGCCCGACGTGCAGATGAACCCGTCGCCGGCCCGTCCGGCGTACTTGGCCACCGCCGGCCCACCCGCGGCAACGTAGACCGGCACCCCGGCCTCGGGCACGTCGTAAATCGAGGCCCCCTTGAGCCGGTAGTAGTCGCCGTCGAAGTCGACCCGGTCCCCGCGCCACAACGCACGCATCAGCCGCACCGACTCGCGCAGCCGAGCAAACCGCTCCTTGAACTCCGGCCACTCCCCCGCATAGCCGGTAGCGATCTCATTGAGCGCCTCCCCGGTACCCACCCCCAAGAAGATGCGCTCGGGATACAGGCAGCTCATGGTCGCGAACGCCTGCGCGATCACCGCCGGGTTGTACCGAAAGGTAGGGGTCAGCACCGAAGTGCCCAGCGTGATCCGCTTGGTGCGCTCCCCGACCGCGGTCATCCAGGCCAGCGAAAACGGCGCATGCCCGCCCTCATGCCGCCACGGCTGGAAGTGATCGCTGACCGTCGCACTGTCCATGCCGTGCGCTTCGGCGGCCACACCCAACTCGACGAGTTCACGCGGCCCGAACTGCTCAGCCGACGCCTTATATCCCAGTTTCAATTCAGCCACCTGATCGTTTCTACTCTCCCCCGCGGTTCTTAGACTCGCGGGTATGGCACCGACGCTGACCCCGGTCACCGAGCGGGTGCACCTGGCCCAGGGTGAAGCGGTCAACTGGCTGCTGGTCACCGACGACACCGGTGTGCTGTTGATCGATGCCGGCTATCCCGGCGACCGCGACGACGTGCTGGCCTCGCTGCGCACGCTCGGGTACGACGCTGGCGACGTACGCGCCGTGCTGTTGACCCACGCCCACATCGACCATCTCGGCACCGCCATCTGGTTGGCGAAAACCCATGGCACACCGGTGTATTGCCACCCCGACGAGGTCGGCCATGCCAAGCGGGAGTACCTGGAGCAGGCCACCCCGCTGGCCGTCGTCACCCGGGTGTGGCGGCCGCGGTGGGCGCGCTGGTCGCTGCATGTGGTGCGCAACGGCGGCTTGAGCCGGGAGGGCATCCCCACCGCGCAGCCGCTGACCGCCGAGGTGGCCGCCACCCTGCCCGGCCAGCCGATGGCCATCCCGACCCCCGGCCACACCGGCGGGCACTGCTCGTATCTGGTCGACGGCGTGCTGGCCAGCGGGGATGCGCTGATCACCGGGCATCCGCTGCTGACGCACCGCGGGCCGCAGCTGCTGCCGGCGCTGTTCAGCCACAACCAGACGGACTGCGTGCGCAGCCTGGCCGCGCTGGCGCTGCTGGAGACCGAGGTGTTGGCGCCCGGCCACGGTGACCTGTGGCGCGGCCCGATCCGCGAGGCCACCGACCAGGCCGCCGCCCGGGCCACGCCGCGTTGAGTCAGCCCGCAAGGCCCAGGTGCTCCCGCAGCGTGTGGCCGGTGTATTCGGTGCGGTACACGCCGCGATCCTGCAGCAGCGGCACCACCTGATCGACGAAGTCGTCGAGCCCGTGCGGGGTCAGGTGGGGCACCAGGATGAACCCGTCGCACGCATCGGCCTGCACGTAGCGGTCGATTTCGGCGGCGATGTGGGCGGCGGTGCCGACGAACTGCTGGCGGCTGGTGACGGCGATGACGAGTTCGCGGATGGAGAGGTTTTCGGCCGCGGCACGCTCCCGGTAGCTGCGGGCCACTGCGAGCGGGTCGCCGTGCCGCACTCGACCCTGGGTGATGCTGGTGTCGCCGGTGGGGTCGATGTCGGGCAGCGGGCCGTCCGGGTCGTACCCGGATAAGTCGCGACCCCAGACCTGCTCCAGCATGGCGATCGCCGTCGCCCCGCTGACCTGCTGGTACCGGATATGCCGCGCCTTCTCGGCGGCCTCGGCGGCGGTGTCGCCCAAAACGAACGTCGCGGCTGGAAACACCTTGAGCTGGTCGGGGTTTCGCCCCTGCGCCGCGGCGCGGCCCTTGACGTCGGCGTAGTAGCGCTGGCCGTCCTCCAACGAACCGTGCAGGGTGAACAGCGCGTCAGCGTGCCGGGCGCCGAACGACCTTCCCTCGTCGGAGTCACCGGCCTGCAACAGCACCGGGTGGCCCTGCGGCCCGGCCGGCAGCGTCGCCAGGCCGCGCACGTCGAACTGCCGACCGCGGTGTTCGACGATGCGGATACGGGCGGGGTCGACGTAGGTTCCGGCGGCCCCGTCGGCGACCAGGGCGTCGGCCGCCCAGCTGTCCCAGAAGGCGCGCGCCACGGTGAGGAACTCCTCAGCGCGGCGGTACCGGTCGGCGTGGTCCAGGAAGCCGCCGCGACGGAAGTTGGCGCCGGTGAAGGCGTCCGACGATGTGACGATGTTCCAGCCGGCCCGCCCGTCGGACAGGTGATCCAGGCTGGCGAATTGCCGCGCCACCTCGAACGGTTCGTTGAAGGTGGTGTTGATGGTGCCGGTCAGCCCGATCCGTTCGGTCACCCCGGCCAGCGCGGCCAGCACGGTGAAGGTGTCGGGGCGGCCCACCACGTCGAGGTCATAGATGCGGCCCCGGTGCTCGCGTAGCCGCAGTCCCTCGGCCAGGAAGAAGAAATCGAACAGCCCGCGCTCGGCGGTGCGGGCCAGATGCACGAACGAGTCGAACTCGATCTGACTGCCGGCTGCCGGGTCGGTCCACACGGTGGTGTTGTTGACGCCCGGGAAGTGGGCGGCCAGATGAACCTGCTTGCGGTGCTTACTCATTGACCCAGCCCCCAGCGTTTGGCCAGCAGTTCGTGCGAGCGCAGCCGATCCCGATGCCGGTAGGCGATCGAGGTGACCACCAGCTCGTCGGCGCCGGTGACGCGCTGCAGCGCCGCCAGCCGGTCGGCGACCTCATCCGGGTCGCCGACGAATTGGGTTGCCACCCGGTCGTTGACCACCGCAAGTTGCTCGTCGGTGAGCGGCGCGCAGTGGTCCGGATCGGGATACGGGATGGCGCCCTCGCCGGCCCGGATGGAATACACCCAGTGCCCGTAGCTGGACGCCAGGTGCCGGGCGGTGGCGGTGTCCTCGGCGACCACCACGTCGGCCGACACCACCAGATACGGCCGGGACAGATAGCGGGAGGGGACAAACGCGTCGCGGTAGGCGTCGACCGCGTCCAGCGCGGTACCCGGCGTGATGTGGTAGCTGGCGACGAACGGCAGCCCGCGCTGCCCGGCCAGCCGCGCGCTGGTGCCCTTGCTGCTGCCGAAGATCCACGGGCTCAGGCCGGTCTGCTCGCCCGGAACGGCGTGCACGTCGAAACCGTCGATCCGGTAGCTGCCGTCGAGCATCGCGAGGATGTCGTCGACCTGCGCGACGAAGTCGGGGGTCACCGCGTCGGGCTGCTGCAGAACCGATCCGGTCGCCCGCGCCCGGTCGGCGTTGAGCACCGGACGCAGGTCGAACGGCGGCGGAATCACCACCCCGTCGACCTCCCGCCAGTCCCGCGGCCCCTCCTCCGGGCGCGGTGTCTCGGTGCCGGAGCGTCGTCGCGCGGAGCGGCCCACACCCAAATCGATGCGGCCCGGATGGAACGCGGCCAGTGTGCCGAAGCTTTCCACCACCGCCGCGGCGGTGGTGTAGCCCAACTGGACCGCGCCCGCCCCGACCCGAATCGTGGTGGTGGCGGCCGCGATCTGCCCGATCAGCACCGCCGGCGCGGAGCTGGCCACACCCACGAAGTGGTGTTCGGCGACCCAAAACCGGCGATAGCCCCACCGCTCGGCGGCCCGGGCCAAGTCGATGGTGTTCCGTAACGCGGTCGGCGCGTCACCGCCGGCGCTGATCGGCGCCAGATCCAGCACCGACAGCGGGACCCCGGTCATCGGGGCCCCACCGCGTACCGGTTGGGCGCCACCGGCAGGCCGAGCCGGGCCCGCAGCGTTTCGCCGTCGCGGTAACCGGTGCGGAATCGGCCGGCGCGCTGCAGCAGCGGAACCACCTGCTCGACAATCACCGGCAGATCGGTGGCGTTGACCGCCGGCCGCAGCCGCGCGCCGTGAATCCCCAGCCGCTGCCAGCTCAGCAGCAGATCGACCAGATCGGTGGCACCGCCGGTGAATACCAGGGCATCCGAGCGAAAGGCTTCGCCGTGAAACGACACCGCGACGTCGGCGTACACCTGCAGGCCCGCACCGCCGGCGGCGTGCACCTGGGCCAGCAGGGCGCGCACCGAGGCGTCGTCGGTGGGCGTGATGAAAACCAGATCGGTGCTGCCGGCGGCGAATTCGTAGATCCTGGCGGTGTGCGCCAGCGCCGTCACCACCGGCTGACCTTGCGGTGGCCGCGGCGTGATCGACGGTCCCTTCACCGCGAAATGTTTTCCGGTGAAGTCGATGTAGTGCAGCTTGCCGCGGTCAATGTAGCGGCCCGTAGCCCCATCGCGGATCACCGCGTCGTCCTCCCAGCTGTCCCACAGCCGGCGGACCACCTCGACGAAGTCGGTGGCCTCGTCGAACAATCCGTCGACATCCAGCGCGCCGTCCCGGCGGCCGAACAGGGCGGCTTCGTGCGCGGTCGCGCTGACCCGGGTTTGCCAGCCGGCCCGCCCACCCGACACGAAGTCCAGGGTGGCGATGGCCTTGGACACGTGGAACGGCTCGGTGTGGGTGACGGTGGCTACCGGGATCAGCCCGATGTGTCGGGTCGCCGGGGCGATGCGGGCGGCGACCAGTACCGCGTCGGCGCGACCGGCCAGCCGTCGCGGATCGATAGCGGCGCGACGCCCGGGTTGGACGGTGAAGGTGTCCTCGATGGTGAGGAAGTCGAGCAGCCCGAGTTCGGCGGTGCGGGCCAGGTCAGTCCAGTACCGGCCGTCCAGCACCGACCCGGCGGCGGGGGTTCGCCAGGCCTGCGGGTGCCACCCGTATCCGTCGAGCGCGACACCAAGGTGCAGCGCGCCCGGTTGGCCGGGCTGACCGGATTTCGACACCACGTAACTGTCTAACAGCGAGCCTTCGGCCGCATTCCGAGCGCACGGGTGGAGTAACGGGTCTCACACGTTCCGGCGGCGGGCGCCGCGCCATCAGCGTCCCGGCGATCAGCATCACCGCGATGTCGACCAAAAACGCCCGGAACCATTCAGCAGGTCACAATCCGATCACAGCCGACCGTCACCGTTCGTTAAGGACTTGGCCCGCAGTTTAAGAATCCGGCGTCGTTCTCATTGGTCGCTTACCGCAACTTCGGCGAAATCCGCGTCATCGGACGGCAGGCGCCGAAACGGCTTGCCGCGGAGCCCCTTTTGACGTCAGCCTCACCCGGAGGTGACCGCGGCGGCGGTGCGTACCGTGGGCTTCGGGTCGGGAGTGCAACTGATTCGTGACTCAAAGGGAATAAGAATGCTCAAAAACCTTGGTATCGCTGGCGGCTGCCTGCTGGGCGCGGCGGCCGCCTGCGTCCTCGTCGCGCCGACGGCGGCGGCGGACCCGGACTGCAGCCCGGCCGGGTTGTCCAACACGGTCGACACGACCACCAGTTCGGCGCGCCAGTATCTGGCCGCCCACCCGGGTGCCGACGCGGTGGTGTCGCAGGCCATCAGTCAGCCACGGCCGGAGGCGGCCACCAATGTCCGCAACTACTTCACCGCACACCCGCAGGAGTACTACGAGTTGCGGGGCATCCTGGCGCCGATCGGTGACGCCCAGCGCCAGTGCAACACCACGGTGCTGCCGCCCGATCTGGCGTCGGCCTACGACGCCTTCATGGCGGGCTGAACCGGCGATGTAGCGTCCGCGTTCGCCCGGCGCGCGCTACCGTGCATCGGGTGAGCAGGCAGCGGGGGGCCGCATCACGACGGGTACTGGCCGCGGCCGTGGCCGCGACGGTGGCCGCCTGCTCCCCCGCGCCGCACGCTTCGGGACCGCCGTCGGCGACGACGGCGCCCGACGCCCGCCACGGGCCGTTCTTCCCGCTGTGCGGCGGCATCAGCGACCAGACGGTGGCCGAGTTGACCGGGGCGAGCGGGCTGGTCAACACCGGCCAAAATCCGACGGGCTGCCAGTGGCTGCGCGGCGGTGTGGTCTGGCCGCGGGTCACCTTCGCCTGGTATCGGGGCAGCCCGATCGGGCGGGAACGCAAGATCGAGCAGCTGTCCCGCACCCGGGTCGAGGACCTGACGATGGCGGGCCGAAGCGGGTTCCGCGGTGTCGAGAACAACGCGACGCTCGGCGATTACATCTGCGAGATCGCGATCCAGTTCTTCGACGACTTCATCGAATGGTCGGTCAGCTTCGACGTCAAACCGTTCCCCGACCCCTGCCCCGTGACCGAGGAGCTGACCCGCCGCTCGATCGCCAACGCCCATTGACCCGCTTGCGGGTCGCGTGCAGGTAGCGGATCGGGGCGGCGACCCGCACCCCGTCGCCGGCCGCGGGATATCCACCGGCGGCGAACAGGTCGTCGGCCTCGGTGGTCACCGTCGCCCAGCCGTGGGCCTGCAGGTAGCGCTCGGCGGCGCGCCCCTGGCCGGCGGCGCCGGACGGGCCGACCGGGGCGCTCCGGGGGGGCGCCCCGGCCGGGTGGCGGGCCGGGCGGGGGGGGGG
>NZ_MLQM01000023.1:0-44842 GCF_001854525.1 Mycobacterium talmoniae | reverse complement strand
CCCCACCACCGTCGCCGCCGTGGTGGCGCCGCCGACCCGCCATCCTGACCACCGCCGCGGTGCTCACCATCGCCGTCATCGTCACCGTCGTCAGCATCGCGATGGGCCACCGCGAGGCCGCGAAGCGCCAAACCACACTGCCCTTCACCGGACTCCGCGAACCACAAGGCCTGTCAGTCGATTTCGGCGGGACGGTGTACGTCGCCGACACCCTGCACAACCGGGTGCTGGCACTGACGGACGGCTCGAGCACCCCAGCGGCGTTGCCGTTCACCGACCTCAACTACCCCACCGGAGTGACCGCCGACAACAGCGGCAACGTCTACGTCAGCGACGCCGGCAACAAGCGGGTGGTGATGCTGCGGGCCGGCTCGACCACCCAAACCCAGCTGGCGTTCACCGGTCTCGACAACCCGACCGGTATCACGGTGGACAGCAGCCGCATCGTGTATGTGACCGACACCGAGAACGACCGGGTGGTGTCGCTGGACACCGACTCCAACCAGCAGACCGTGCTGCCGCTCATCGGGCTCAACGCGCCCACCGGTGTGGTGGTGGACAACGGCACCATCTACGTCGCCGACGGCGGCAACAATCGGGTCCTGTCGCTGCGCACCGGCTCCAACGCGCCGACCGAGTTGCCCTTCACCGGCCTCAAGGAGCCTGGCGGTGTGACGGTGGACAACAAGGGCGCCGTGTATGTCACCGACAGCGGCAACAACCGCGCACTGAAACTTCCCGCCGACTCCACCACCCAAGTCGAACTGCCCTTCACCGGGCTGGACTACCCCTGGGGGTTAGCGGTCGACAACCTGGGCACGGTCTACATCGCCGGCCACAGCAACGAGGTAGTGGCGCTGCGCCAGCAGTAACCGCCCACGGGAGAATGTGACCGTGTTTGGTCTTGTCGTCGTTGTTGCGCTGGTGGCCACCGTGGTGCTGGGCACCGTGCTGGGCAAGCGCTACCGGGTCGGTCCACCGGTGCTGCTCATCGTGCTCGGGTCGCTGCTGGGTCTGATCCCGCGATTCGGCCAGACCCAGCTCGACGGGGAGATCGTGCTGCTGCTGTTCCTGCCGGCGATCCTGTACTGGGAAAGCATGAACACCAGCTTCCGCGAGATCCGCGCGAACCTGCGCGTCATCGTGCTGTCCAGTGTCGGGCTGGTGATCGCCACCGCGGTCGCGGTGTCCTGGACGGCGCGGGCGTTGGGCATGGAGCCCCACGCGGCGGCGGTGCTCGGCGCGGTGCTCTCCCCCACCGACGCCGCCGCCGTCGCCGGTCTGGCCAAACAGTTGCCGCGCCGACCGCTGACGGTGTTGCGAGCCGAGAGCATCATCAACGACGGGACCGCGCTGGTGCTGTTCGCCGTGACCGTCGCCGTGGCCACCGGTGCCCCCGCGATCGGCCCGGCGGCCCTGGTCGGGCGGTTCGTCGGCTCCTATCTCGGCGGTATCGCGGCCGGGCTGCTGGTCGGCTGGCTGGTGACGCTGCTGCGCCGCCGCATTGACGCGCCGCTCGAGGAGGGTGCGCTGAGCGTGCTGACGCCGTTCGCGGCGTTCCTGCTCGCCCAAACGCTGCACTGCAGCGGGGTGGTCGCGGTGCTGGTGTCGGCGCTGGTGCTCACCTACGTGGGGCCGCGGGTGATCCGGGCGCGGTCGCGGCTGCAGTCGTTCGCGTTCTGGGACATCGCGACCTTCCTGATCAACGGCTCGCTGTGGGTGTTCGTCGGGGTGCAAATCCCGGGCGCGGTGCGCGGCATCGCCGACGTCCACGGCGGGCTGCGGGGCGCCGTGGTGCTGGCCCTTGCCGTCACCGGGGTCGTCATCGCCAGCCGGATCGCCTGGGTCGAGGGCACCACCGTGCTGATCCGCACCCTCGACCGACGCCCGGTGCAGCGCACCCGCCGGGTCGGGTGGCGCCAGCGCACCGTGACCAGCTGGGCGGGATTCCGCGGCGCGGTGTCGCTGGCCGCGGCGCTGGCCGTCCCGCTCACCACCCGCAGCGGCGCCCCGTTCCCGGACCGCAACCTGATCATCTTCGTCGTGTCGGTGGTGATTTTGGTGACCGTCCTGGTCCAGGGCAGCACCCTGCCCGCCGTGGTGCGGTGGGCCCGGCTGCCCGAAGACGCCACGCACGCCGACGAACTGCAGTTGGCGCGTACCCGCGCCGTGGAAGCCGCCCTCGAAGCGTTGCCGCAGGTGGCCGGTCAACTCGACGTCAGCCCAGAACTGTTGCGCCGCTTGCAAAAAGAATACGAGGATCAGGCCGCGCTGGTGGCCGCCAACTCCGACGACACCGCACCCAACGACGTGGCCGAGCGCAACGAGTTGGTGCGGCGGGTACGGCTGGGCGTGCTGGAACACAAGCGCCAAGCGGTGACCGAGCTGCGCGACCAAAACCACATCGACGACATCGTGTTACGGGAGCTGCAGGCGGCGATGGACCTGGAGGAAGTCCGGCTGCTCGACCCCGCCGACGCCGACTAAAGGCCGAACTGGTCGTCGATGATGCCCAGCCAGATCTGCGCGGCGTCGATGGCGACCTTCTCGCTGATGAAGGCGTGCTGGGTGCCGGTGTACATGTCGCGGAAGGCGCGTTCGAAGCGGCTGCCTTCGCGGATCGCGCTGGTGCCGGCAACCAGATGTGCCCATTCCGCGCAGCTTCGGGCGGTGTCGGTGGCGTACACGGCCGCCACCCGCATATCCGCCCGCAGCCCCGGCGTCAGCTCGTCGCCGGCGGCGACCGCGGACTCGGCGGTGCCGAACGCGTCGAGCACCAGCAGCCGCGCCGCCCGCCAGGCCGCGACGTGATGCGCCAGCCCCTTCTGAAACGTCGGGCGGCTGGCCAGCGCCGCCATGTCACTCATCCGGTATTTCGTCGCCGCCAGTTCGGTCACGTCATCGAGCATGCTCTTGGCGACCCCCAGCGCCCACGACGCGTGCCCAGCCGCGGTCACCGGCATCAACCCCATCCGGGTGGCCGGCGAGCTGCCGCGGTAGGGGTCGCGGCGAAACAGCGCAAACGTCCGGTGCTGCGGCACGAACACGTCGTCGATGCGGTAGTCGTAGGAGCCGGTTCCCTTGAGCCCCTGCACATACCAGCCGTCGTTGACCGACACCTCGTCGCGCGGCAGCACGGCCACCTGCATGTCGGGGATGCCCTCGGCGACCCAGCGCATCTCGCCGTTGTCCATCGGGAAGAACCCGGCCGCGATGTACTGCGAATGCCCGATGCCCGAGCCGAAGCTCCACGATCCGCTCAACCGGTAGCCCCCGTCCACCGCGGCACCCTGCCCGTTCGGGAAATACTGGCCGCCCAGCGTGACGCGGTTCTCGTGCGCGGTGAACACCTCGGCGAACCCGTCATCGGGCAGATAGGCGGCGGCCGCGAACGACGACGGCAGGTTCGCGATCCCGACCCAGCCGAACGAGCCGTCCTGCCAGGCCATTTCGACCCAGGTCTCGATCATCTCGGCGAACGACGGCTCCACGCCGCCGGCCGCGACCGGGTTGAACGCCGACAGCAGCCCGGTGGTCCACATTTCGTCGACGACCGCGGGGGTCAGGGTCCGGATCCGTTCGGCCTCAGCGGCCTCGGCCCGCACCAGCTCCCGCATTCCGCGCGCCAACGCCGCGACTTGCCCCCGCGCTACGGCGGTCAGGTCTCCAGCGCTTTCGCGCAGCCGGCGAGCACCGCGGAAAAGCTGGAGCGGAGCAGCCGGGAGGTGACCGGCTCGAGCAGCCGGCCGCCGATGTAAGCGGGGTGGGTGTAGCGGGTCAGCCAGTCGACGTGCGTACCGTCATCGCGCGGGGTGAAGGTCAGGGTGCCGCCCTCGTGCTCGAGCGGCGGGAACGAACCGAGAATGAGGTAGGAGTAGGAGCGCGGCGGATCATAGGCGGTGATCTCTTCGCGGAACCAGGCGCCCAGCCCGACCACCTCGCGCACCGCGCCTTCGCCGGGGCCCGACACGTTTGTCGCCCATCGAGCCCTTAACACCGCCGCGGCGGAGGTCAAACTGGCCGGGTCGGCCAGCCAGTCGAAGACCCGTTCCGGGGAGGCGGCGATTGTCCGTTCGATGTGAATCTCGACCATCAGATCTCCTGCCTGGCAGTGGCCGCGGTGTCCACGCCCATGCTAAACGCCCTCGGCCCACCGCGGGCCGGCGACGCCGAGATGCCGAACCCGCCACGGAGGCGTAAGGTTAGTTAGACGCTCTCGTTAATTCATGGCCGTCTGGGCTCCCCCGCAATGTGGCGATGGGACGTGACGCGGCCGGCGTGCCGAGGATGAGGAGCTTGTGATGGCGCGAACCGACGGTGATACCTGGGACATCGTGACCAGCGTGGGCCTGACCGCGTTGGCGGTGTGTGCGGCGCGGGCGCTGGACGCCGCGCTGCAGCCGCCGCTGGCCAACGACGAGTTCGCCGCCGGCTTCGTGGCCGCGGCGGGTGAGCCGAACCTCGCCGCCGCCGTGGCCAACACCGATCTGACCGGCGCCGCGGGGTTCAACGCGCAATGGGTGGGGGTGCGGACCCGGTTCTTCGACGACTTCTTCCGGCAGGCCGGGCGCAGCAAGGTGCGGCAGGCGGTGATCTTGGCGGCCGGATTGGATTGCCGCGCCTACCGGTTGGCGTGGCCGACCGGTACGACGGTGTTCGAGGTCGATCAACCGCGGGTGCTGGAGTTCAAGCAGCAGGTGCTCGACGAGCGGGGCGCCGTGCCGTCCGCGCGCCGGGTCACCATCGCCACCGACCTGCGCGACGACTGGGCGGGCGCCCTGATCGCGGCGGGCTTCGACCCGACCCAGTCGACGGCCTGGGCGCTGGAGGGCCTACTGCCCTACCTGCCCGGCGCCGCCCAGGACGCGCTGTTCGAGAAGCTGCACGAGTTGTCGGCTGCCGGCAGCTGGGTGGCCGCCGAGCTGGGGCCGAAGCCTGGTGAGCTCGAGGAATTCACCGCCAACATGAAGGCGCTCAGCGACGACCCCACCCAGCCCACGGTCGGTGAGCTCTGGTACGCCGATCCGCGCCGCGACACGAAAGAGTGGCTGGCCGAACGGGGTTGGGAGGTCACCGGTGTCGACCTGGTGGATGCGGCCGCCAACGGCTACGGCCGCCCGTTCCGCGATTTGCCGCCGATTTTCGAGCGGCTGTTGCGCCAGAAGTTCTTTACCGCCGTCCGCGGCTAGGCGTTGACCTCATCCGGGCTCGGATATCCTCGCGGAGCTGGCTTTTCGCGATCTTGCCGCCGGAGGACCGGGGCAGTTCGTCGACCACGATGAGGCGTTCGGGCAGCAGCTCCTTGGAGACCCCCAGCCCCAGCAGATGCGCGATGAGGTCTTCCAGCTCGACGGCGTTTGGGCCGCTGCGTTCGGCGTAGAGGCACACCTTCTCGCCGAACACCGGATCGGGCATCGCCACCGCGGCGGCCACCGCGATCCCCGGATGGGTCATGGCGGCGTCCTCGACCTGGGTGGCGCTGATGTTCTTGCCGCCGCGCAGGATGAAGTCGGAGGTGCGGCCGGTCACGGTCAGGTAGCCGTCGGCGTCGATCTCGCAGATGTCGCCCATGCGCATCCAGCCGTCGCCGGTGAACAGCTGGTCGTGGTCGGTGCCGTCGAGGTAGCCCAGGCTGGTGGCCGGGCCGCGGCAGGCGGGCTGACCGCGCCCGGTGTGGGTGACGTCCTTATCGCCGTCGAACAGGCGGACCGCCATCTCCGGCACAATCCGGCCGGCGGTGCGGAGCCGGCGTTGCGGCGGATCGTCGACCGTGGTGCCGCTGAGCAGCCCGGTTTCATTTGAGCCGTAGAACTGCAGAATCGTTGCGCCGGTGAGGTCCTCGAACTCTCGCGCCGGCCGGTACGGCAACGCTTCGCCGCCGGTGTAGACGATGCGCAGCGAGCTCAGGTCGTAGTCGCGGCATCCGGGATCGCCCATCAGCATGGTCAATTGCGTGCTGACGCAGCACAGTACGGTCACCCGGTGTCGTTCTATGGCTTGGCAGGTCGCCGCGGTGCTGAACCGGTCCAGCAGCACCGCGGTGGCGCCGAGGTGGATCGGGGTGGCGTGGCTGGTCCAGAGCCCGAACCCGAACGGCGTGGGGATGACCGGCAGGAAGATGTCGTCGTCGGTGAGCCGCCCGTGGGCGACGGCCTTCTGGTGGAAGTAATACCACCGGTTTTGGGTGTGCACGACGCATTTGGGCAGCCCCGTGGTGCCGGAGGTGGAGTTGATCAGGAAGACCTCGTCGGGACCGAATCCGGCGTCGGCGGGCAGCGCCGCGGGTTGCACGTTCAGGGTCGGTCCGGCGGGGTTGTGGCGCAATACCAGCACCGGTACGTCGGCTTCGGCCTGCGCCGCGGGTGCCTGCCGTGGCGGATCGGTGATCAGGATCGTCGGGCGCGCACTGCGCAGGATGGCGGTGACCTCCCGGGTGCCGGCGCGGGCACCGATACCGACGACGACCGCGCCGCAGCGTTCGATCGCGACGAACAGCACGTGGATGGCGGCGGAGTCGCCGTGCCACACCGCGACCCGGTCACCGCGCGTCACCCCCGCCCCGGCCAGCTGGGCCGCTAGGGTGTTGGCCGCGTCGTCGAATTCCCGCCAGGTCAGCGCCGCGCCGGGATAATCGAGATAGGCCACGCGCTCCGGGGTCCGTTGCGCGTGACGGTGCACCACCGCCGACAGCGTGGTGTCGGACCACCAGCCGGCGGCGTGGTAGCGGGCCGCATCCTCGGCGGTGAACGCCGGCGAGTCCGCTGCGCTTGGACCGCCGGTGCTCATGGGTCGCATGATAGCGACGGCGCGGTTAGCCCGGCGTGGTCAGATCGGCAGTTCGGTGGTGCCGCGGCCGAGGTTGCGGAAGCCCGCACAGGCCTCTTTGATCCCCAACAAGTACGGCAGCGCGTTGAACCGCAGCTTGAGTTTGCCCCCCAGCCGGGTGGCGGCGCTGCTCGGCGGCACGACGACCGCATCGGCGGATGCGGCGAGGTCGACGTAGTGGGTGGGCGTTTGCCCGATGCCCTCGAAGTCGTGCACCAGCGGCAGGCACAGCTGGCGGAACCGGTCGTCGAGGCACTGCGCCACCGGGTCGGTCATCAGCACGTATTCCGGCACGGGGACTTGGTTTTTCAGCATGCGGTGCACCAGGATGACGTCGACGCCGGCGAGTTCGGCGTGGCGTTTCACCCGCTGCTCGGCCACCTCACCGGCGTGGGCGACGAACTTGAGCGACAAATTTTCCAGCTGCGCGCAGCTGGCGCACTCGCAGTCGTAGTCCCGGTTGATCTGTTCCCGCCGGCTGCGGAACGCCTGGTGCATCCGCGCCAGCCGCTCGCCCACTATTACTTTGGCGTCCCCGTTGGGTGCCCAAAAGAACGCGGCGTCGCCCTCCAGCTTCGCCAACTTCAGGCCTTTGGCGGCGTCGATGACCGACTCCAGCAGCAGCGCCACCGTCATCTGCGCATGCACCAGGTGCATCCGGTTCCAATTCATGTAACGCGTGTATCCACCGATATCGGCGATAACGAGGACCGCGTGCCGGATGGCCATGAACTGGGCAGTGTAGTCCTGATCCGGCGCGGTCGCTGCGGGTTACAGCGCCCCGGCCGGCGAGGTTGTGGCGGCGTCGGCTCCGTGGCTTAGTCCCGGAACACCACGGTGGTGCGCCCGTTGGGGAACACCCGCCCGGTCAGGTGATGCCCGACCGCCTCGGCGAGCACCCGGCGTTCGATGTCGCGGCCCTTGCGGACCAGGTCCGCGGGGGTGTCGCGGTGCGACACGGCCTCCACGTCCTGGGCGATGATCGGCCCCTCGTCGAGCTCGGCGGTGACGTAATGCGCCGTCGCGCCAATAATTTTCACGCCCCGGTCGTGGGCTTGATGGTAGGGCCGGGCCCCGGTGAACCCGGGCAGGAAGGAGTGGTGGATGTTGATCGCCCGACCCGCCAGCGCGGCGCACAGCTCCGGAGAGAGGATCTGCATGTAGCGGGCCAGCACCACCAGGTCGACCCGATACTGGTTGACCAAGCCGAGGATCTCGGTTTCCTGCTCGCGCTTGGTGGGCGGCGTGATCGGCAGGTGGTGGAACGGCACGTCGCCGAAGTCGACCCGCGGAAATGTCTCGCGCGGGTGATTGGACGCCACCGCGACGACGTCCATGTTCAGGTCGCCGGTGCGCCAGTGGTAGAGCAAATCCACCAGGCAGTGGTCCTGTTTGGACACCAGGATCAGCACCCGCATCCGGTCGTCGCGCCCGCGCAGCGTCCACTCGGCGTCCAGGGCGTCCAGCACGGGCGCGAGGGCCGCCGCGTCCACGTCGCGTTGGCCGGTGGTGAATTCGATGCGGGCGAAGAAGCGCTGCGCGAACGGGTCGCTGAACTGCTGGGCGTCGGTGATATTGCACTGCAGTTCATACAGCGCGGTGGAGACCGCGCTGACGATGCCGGGCCGGTCGTTGCACCGGAACGCCAGCACGAAGGCATCAGTCATGGCGGCCACGTTAGTCGGCTGAAGGGCTTACCGCCGTGTCACCGCGGCTTGGGCTCGCAGGCATAGCCGTCGCCGTCTCGGTCGAGCTTGGACGAGTAGGCCGGGTCGTCCTGGGGGATGCTGTAGCGACCGTCGTTGTGCGCTTCGGTGCAGTTCTTATAGGGCGGGCCCGCGACGGCCGAGGGCAGCGGAGTGATTGCGGCGCCGGCGACGATGCCGGCAGCGATCAGCAATGCGCGAATCATGTGGGGTCCTGTTCGATGCCGTAGTGACGGTTGCAGATTAGCGCCTGCGGTGTAGCCACCACGCCATTTCAGCAAGTTTGCTCGCGGAGTTATGTGCCCGACGCCATGCGCCGCTCCGGGACTGCCCCGTTGCCGGGCGACCACGCACACACGTTGCGGACCGCCGAGCTTCCCGACCACCATCGGGACCCGTTCGACCGCGTCCTGGTCGCTCAAGTACAGCTCCTCGATCTGACGATCATTACCGCCAACGATCAGTTATCCGCCTACGACGTCGCGGTGATCGCCGCTTGAACGTCGCCGCCGGGCCCACCGTCACGGCATTGCCTCGGCCCACCCGATGTGCCCCGCAAAGCCAAGCGTTCTGGCCATGTCGCGGTAGCGATCCCGTAGGTCCGCGTAACCCGCGCCATTGCCGTGCGCCCGCGCCAGCAGAACATGTAGCCGCAGCAGCCAGATGTCGCGTATCACCAGACCCTCATCGGCTGGCGCGGCCGCTAACCGCTCGATCGCGGCCTTGGCTTCGACCATGTCCGTGTCGACCCCGCGATCCAGGAGTGTCTCCACCAGCACACCGGTGGCAACAATGCCCCACGCCCGCAGTTGTCCCTGGCGGGCCAGATGCTCGACGGCGGCGCGCATGACCGGTACCGCACGGTCGCGATCCCCACGCCGAACTCGCTCACGCGCCACGTACACATTGACGAGCGGTAACTCGGCCAAGCGGTATCCGCGGCGCTGGAAGACGTCGCCGAGCTCGGCCAGGTCCTTCTGCCCCCGGTCACGCTCCGCATCCGTGCCGCGGTGTACCAGCGCAACGCCCAGCGCCAGCCGGGCGAGGGCCAACGCGGCGTCATCACCCGATCGTTCGGCAATCCGGATGGCCTCCGCTATCTCGCGCATCGCGCGATCATCGGGGATCAGCACGCCGTTCGCTATTCCCGGGAGATAGAGATAGGCAACGACCGTGGCGTAGGACATCGGGTCGGCGCTGCGGGCCATGGTCAGGCCGCTCCGCAGGTCGTCTGGCCATCCGGGACGACCCAGGCTGTAACGGCCGATGGCCCTCGACGCATAGGCAAGCGCTAAGGGAGATCCGAACAGGAAGTTTCCTTTTGACGGGTCACCGTCGGCCAGGTCGATGACTCGTTGTGACCACCGCGACACGTCACACCACTCGCCGCTCACGCTCTTGGCGTAGATGGGGGCAAAGGACAGCCCCACCGTCAACATCGGATCGCCGAGCGACTCGGTGAGGGCCATGGCTTCCGACGCCAGCTCTGAGCCCTGCCGGATCCGATCGTGATGCGCGTGGTCGACCACCAGCCCTGCCATGGCGATGGCCAGCGACGCCGTGTCCCCGGCGGCAGTGCACAATGCCCGCAGTTCTTCAAAGCGGGCACCGGCCACATCCATATGGACTCGGTAGGCGGTCCCACACAACATGGTGCGCGGGGCGATGCGCATGGCTGCCCGGTTGGGGTCATCGGCGGGCAGTGCGTCGGCGATCTTGGTGGCGCGCTCCCAGCTTTGTCGCGCCGCGGCGATGTCGCGGTTTGTTGCCCACGCCGCAGCGCGCATGTGCCAGCGGTAGGCGGCGTCCAGATCACCGGCGGCCTCCAGGTGTTCGGCGATCAGCGCGGCGTTCTCCTCAGCTGCTGCCGGGTCCCGTGATTCGATGGCGGCCGCGACGCGCCGATGCAGGTTGGCGCGATCGGATTTGAGCTGTGACTCATAGGCCACCATACGAATCAGTGGATGGTGAAACACATACTCAGATCCTCGACCAAACACGACCTGATCGATGAACTCCCCCGCCAGCAAGTCGTCGAGGACCGGATCAATCCCGAGGGTTTCCAGTAGCGCCCGGCTGAACCGCGAGCCGATCACGGCCGCAGCATTCAGCCTGCGCTTGCCAGCCGGGTCAAGGCGGTCGATACGCGCGGCGATGGCCGCCTGCACGGTAGCCGGCACGCTCACCTCGCCGACCTCTCCCGCCAACCGGTATGCGCGCGGCCGCCCGCGCAGCACGCCACGGTCCACCAGTTCCCGCACCATCTCCTCGGCGAAAAACGGATTGCCGGCGGCTCGCTCGGTGATTCTGCGACCCAGTGCGGCAACCGAGGGATCGGGGCCGAGCAGCCCCACGACTAGTGCGGTGGTTTCTGAATCACTCAGGGGTGCAACGGCGATGCTCTGAGCCCCGCCAGCCCCGCCTAGTGCGCCGTGATATTCGGGGCGATAGGTGATCAGCACCAGCGATCGGGTCTGCAGGATCACGGTGAGGAACGCGACCAGCATCGACTCGCTGACGTCATCGATCCAGTGGACATCCTCGATGATGTAAAGCGCCGGCGTCCCGCGGGCCACCGAGGCGGCATTCACGAGTGCGGTCAGCCGCCGCCGACGCGCGTCGGGATCGATTTTGGGCAGGCGAACCTCGGGATCGGCAATTCCGAGCAGGTCGTCAAGCAGACATACATCCTCGGGATCGGCCTCGGACACTTGGGCGCGGAGTTGGACCCGGGCCGTGTGCGCGTCGAGACCCTGAAGTCCGGTGGCCGCGCGCAGTACCCCGGCCACGACATGGAACGCCACCTGCTTGGTGTGCGACTCACAGTAGGTGGTGAACACCTCCACGCCCCGTCGACGGGCGATCCCGGTAACCTCGCGCACCAGACGGCTCTTGCCGATGCCGGGCGGCCCTGCCACGCCCACCACGGCACCCCGGCCGTCGACGGCATCGTCCAACAAGCCCCCGAGGGTGGACATCTCCCGGCGCCGACCGACCAGCGTCGACTCAACCCGCCCGCTGGTTCGATGGCCGGCACCCATGCCCAGCAGCCGATGGGCGAGGACCGGTTCACCGGCGCCCTTGATCCGAACCAACTCAGCCTCGCCGAGAGCCGCTGTGCCATCAACGAGACGCGCTGTCGACGCACTGAGCATCACTCCGCCCGGCTGAGCTACCGATTCCATCCGCTGCGCCATGCCGACCTGCGCACCAACCGCGGTGTAACCAAACGATCCAGACCCCACGGCCCCGGCGATCACCTCACCGGAGTTGAGCCCGACCCGCAACTGCAGATCGACGCCGTCGCGGTCGTGCAGGTGGACCGCAAGCCGCTTAGCCTCTTCTTGAACACCCAAGGCAGCCAGGCACGCACGAACAGCGTGGTCCTCCAACGCGACCGGTGCGCCGAACACCGCCATGATCCCGTCACCGGTGAATTTGTCGACCGTCCCGCCGTAGCGGTGCACCGCTGCGGCGCACCGATCGGCGAGATCGGCCATGATCTCGCGCAGCCGCTCGGCCCCGACAGTCGCGGCGATATCCATCGAATGCACCACGTCGGCGAACAGCACCGTCACCTGCTTGTACTCCGCCGCTGCAGCGCCGGGCGCGATCGGTGCGCCGCACTTGTTGCAGAACCGCGAATCCGGCGACAGCTCCGCACCACACGACCCGCACCGGACCCCTGTTGTGGTCATGCCGTCGCCGCGGAGATTGGGCTGCCCGCCATGAGCCTCGCTCACATCAACATGGTGTCACCGCTTGCCAGCCAACATGCGCCTTATCGGCGCCGCGGGGACTTCTGGACCGTGATCGCGGTTGCGCTCGGCACGACCCGCCAAGCGGCACAGCAGCGGTTTGGAAGGTTGACCGGCTGATCGGCCCGACCTACTGTCGCCCCGGTTGTGACGCCGTTCGGTGCGGCAGCGGAGGTGGTTATCCCTGGACGTCGATGTGGATTGGGTGCCGGGGATCGTCAGGGCAGTAGAAGATTTGCAGGTCGCCGCCGCGCCCCAGGATCATGCCGGTGATGTTGCCGCGGTCGCCGTCCACGGCGAGGTCGCTGCTGTCCCAGTGGCCCATTCCGTCATCGCGTTCGTAGGTGTCGAATGAGGCAAGCAGGTCGAGGTCTCGGCCGCATGCGGGGCACGGCACCCGGTACGGATCAGAGGCGTGCCAGCGGGGCCATCCGCCCACTTTCGTGCCCGGTGCAACCGACAGGTCGCATTGGTAGGACAGGTCGTTCCAGCTAGGGTCTCGGAGGAGGTTCCAGTTCACCTCCTCCAGGCTGTCGAGCTGGCCCCAGAGGTCTTCGGGCAGGTCCAGCGGATACTCGAGGGCCTGTTCGGGGTGTAAGACGCACGGCCCAGGCATCAATAGCGCCTCGAAGTCGACCGGGGCTGGAGGGTCGATAGCTGTATCGGGCAGGTCGGCGGAATTTCGCCAGATCACTGTTATCGCAGGGGCGTAGGCTTCTTCCTGGTCGGGCAGGTGGGTGTGATCGACCGGGCACCACAGCACTTGGAGCAGGTCTGTCCCCTGCGGGAACTGGATCGTGGGTGCGTCCTCGGCGAACAGCTGCAATATGGGAACCAGCGGGTTCGGGACGCTATGCGGATGGTTGTCGTCGGGCTCTGAACCGATGACACTGGAATCCCAGAAATGCCACGGGTTTACACATGTGGGCCAAGCCTCGTTCTCGGGCCACAGCATCGGGCCACCGATCGAACTCTGCCGACAGGTCGGCGACCCGCGCCGCGGATGCAGCCGCGTAGTAAACCGGGCATACCCAGCCAGCTCCGGCACCAGCGCCGCCACATCCACCGGGCGCGGCGGCGTGCGAGGTGTGTCAACCACGGCGATGATCATTACACGGTCGCCGACACCCGTGAGTGGATGGCGCGGACACATGGCCGAAGCGCCCGTGCGTTGGGCTCGCCTGCGGGAGCCGCTACGGCGGTATCGCCAGCGATTGCTGCACGGCGTTAACCGCGTGGGACTTCTGCATAAAGCGCCAACGTCTCCCCCTGGGCTGCGTACTCTCTACCCATGACCGGGCGACCCGGCGAAGCGGTGAGTCATGTCATGGGAATGACCCCCGGGGACAGCTCGCGGGTCGCTGGCGCGGCCGTCGCCGATTCGTTCCGACAGCTCGCTTCGTACCGACGGTGCGTTGAACGAATCCGTGCCGCATGGCCCGGATTTGCCGCTCGCCGACGTGAGCGACTCCAGCAAGGCGGACCTGGTCCGCCGGTCGAGAAGGTCGCGGAAAACATCCTCGAGGATTTGTTCACGACCGTCCTCGACTGGCCGGTGACGGACGTCAAGCCACAGGTGGAATGGGCGGACATCGTGCTGTCCAGCTTGGGTTTCAAGCGGCTGGTCCTGGAGGTGAAGCGGCCCGGTTCGCTCATCGGACGCCGCGCGGCGATCGACGCGGCCTTGAGGCAAGCCCGCCGCTACGCGGCCGGTCAGCGGGTCGGGGCGGTGGCGGTCAGCGACGCGACCATGCTGTACGCGGCCGATGTCACCGGCGGTGGCCTGCGCCATCGTGTGTGGGTCAAGCTCGACACCGAGCAGGCCCCCGAAGATCTCTGGTGGTTGTCGCTACACGGCATCTACCGACCTTGCCCCGATTTGACGGTTGAGCTCGGCACGCTCCCGAGCTGGGGCGATACGCTCACCGCAAGTGCCGCCGATGCCTGCGAGATCTTGCATCCGAAGTACGCGCTCGGCATGCAGTGCTTCGCGTATGTCGGTGCCGCAAATGACACGCGCACCTGGAAGCTGCCTTACCTGTTAGCGGACGGCATTACCCCGGACACCAGGCGGCTCCCCAAGGCGATCCAGTGCATCCTGAGCAACTATCGAGGCGCCAGGGTCGACATTCCTCCGGACGTCGTCGACGAGGTGCTGGTGCGGCTCGGGAAAGCCGTGGCCATGCTGCGGAAGATGCCCTGTCAACAGGCAGCCGCGGCCGACGCGTACCGCGAAGCCCATCAGGCGCTGGAGCAGCTGGATCGGCTATCCGACGTCGGTTGCTGCAGGCCCTGATCCGCCGGGGCGTCGAACCCGGGGGCTGTCAGCCGGCCAACGATTCAGCCAACATCCGCGCCAACAACGCAGTGACGGGCCCGTGGTCCCCGACGAAGTTCGGCGGACGACCCATCGACGCCTTTGCCGCGCGAACGTATGCACCGTTGGCCGGGCGCGGCTTAACCCTGACGAAGGCGGGCAGCGAATAGCGCAGCGCGATGAAATTCGCCCAAATCCGCGCGGTCCTGCCGTTGCCGTTCGCGAAGGGGTGCAGCCGGACCCACTCGCCATGGACCCGGGCACTGAGGAGGACGACCGCCTCCACGGCGTCACTCGTCGTCGGGCGCGCCCCCGGTTTGAGCACAGAATCCAACTGCCGCATCCCCGCATGAATCCGTGCGATCAGACTCGGAATCTCGACCGCCAGATCTTTCGCGTAGACGCCAACCTTCTCCGGTAGCCCGTCCGGTTGCAGCCGGCCGACGCCTACTTCATAGCCGATCAGCTCTGCAACCGTCGGGTCGCCCCGAAAGTGACCGATGTACCCAGCGACCGGCGCCCGGCAGCCCTCGTAGAGGGCGGTGTGCCAATTCAGAACCTCAGCAGCACCGGGCACCGCAGACCAATCGCGAGCCTCAGCTGCGATAGATCGGATGAGCGCCGCGGCGTTCTGTTGGATCCGAACGAGGTCGCCCGGCCAATCCTCGTTCCACGTCGGTCTAGGCACTCGGACGCGTTAGTCCTGCGCCGAGTCCGCCCGAGCCGATTCAAACGCGGCCACCACTCCGAGACTGTCGGTTCCCGGTTCGGCTTGAGCCGCGTCCTCGAGGTCGATCGCGCGTGCCGGTAACGGCTCAGCCAGTCCCTCGCCCTGGGCAAAGTCGGCAAGGCTGCGGTCGACAATCTTCGCGTATTCGGCGTCGGTGAGCTCACCAATGCGCTTCGCGGCGCGCTCGAGGTCATCCGCAAGGGTGGCTCCCCGCAGGAGGACCTCGTGGGCGACAGCTTGCACGATGAACTCGTTTTGACTGATCCGCTCGCTGGCAGCGACCTCGCGAACCAGTTCCCGAAGGCCTTGGCTCGGCAACCGCAGCGGGAAGACGCTCATGTCGATCGGCCCCCTTCCGGTGGAGAGTGATGTCAAATATGACAAATGACATCATACCGCCTCTGTCTAGGTGACGCCTGATTTCCAGTCCGACGAGGCGCATGATTGGCGAATTACTCAATCCATTGCCGATCGACGATTCCGTGTCGTGAACTACCGTGAGCACGGGCGCCGGTTGCCGCCCCGCTGATCCAACAGCGGTGTCACGCCGGTGATGTGGTGAATGTGCGCGACGGCAACACATTGCGGGCGGTGCTGACGCAGGCGGGCAGGCTGAGCCCGGCGCGGGCAGTGGCGGTGGTGGGCCAGATCGCCGCCCCGCAACGCCGTCGCCGGCGTCACGGCCGACTGAACACCACCCCGACCGTCGGGGATCAACTCATAAGTCCGTCTCGTGCTCCATGGCGAGCCGCTGCTGATGGAGCCGCCAGGCATGCTGTATCTGGCGGTTGCAGTGATCCTCGATCCGCTCCCGCTGCTCTGTCGGGATGTTGCCAGCGGACGGGTTCTCCTCGTGCCACGCGGCGATCATGGCGTCAACGAGCTTGCGGTACCTGTTCCGGAATATCTCCTCGTCCGGGTGTGGTGGGTCGAGCGGCTCGTCGGTCTCCTCCTCGCCCGCCAGCACCTCGTTGATCTGTGCGAGTACATCTGCTTCGGGGCGGTCTCTCTCCTTGCTCAGCACACGTGCCAACTCGCCGGGGTCGGGCACCCTGCCAGTCCGGAGCGCATCCTGCACCAACGGATGCAGGTGAGAGACATCAGCCACAATGGCCGCCCATTAGCAGCAACACCAGAGGGCTCACACGTGGGGCAGCCAACCAGACCCGCGCGGCGATAGCACGAAGCCACGCCCCTGGGGATCTTTACACGCGGTGGTTTTCGCGTCATCCACCCCGCAGACCACGCCGTCCACGGTGATGGAATGAAAGGGCGGGAGGGTCTTGAACTGTGGCGAGTTATCGGAGGCGATTGGGTCGCTCGTTGGCTGTAGGGGTGTATTGGTTGCAATCGAATTCACCCGGGCGCCACCGCCGGATGACGGTGAGGCGGGTGGGACTCCGGGGAAATTGTTACCCGTGCACCCCGCCGATTCAGAAATAAAATTGCAGGTAATACCGTCGGGAGTAACGAAATACACCATTGGTATAGGCACATGTCCGGGTGTAGTATATGATATTTCGTAGTCATGGACGTTGACGGGAGCATAGCCGCTCAGGTCTGGAAATTTCGGTGGGTCAGCGTGGGCGGGCCCAGTACCAATCATGGCTGCGCTGATAGCGCCAGCGAACGTGATTAGCGTCTTGGCGGTCATGTCTGTCCTATCGCATCGGTAGCGGGTCATGTTACACGCGGCTAGCGGTTGGGGTTGACTTGGAACTCCTGCACGTTGTATGGCACATTCGTCGTTGTGTTCCATTGGCTGACCAAGATATCCAAATTGTCGAGCGTCATCCCAGGGATGGGCATGATATACCCACCGTAGTTCTGCGGCAGGTAATTCGGGGCGTTTTGGTCGCTCTGCTGCGCGACAACAGTCGGAGTGCTATTGCTAAAGATTTCGGCGGGGCTGTTAGCTACCCGTACCTCAACGGTGCCGGTATTGCCGCCCTGGTGTCCGTTGAAACCGGATAGAACCGCTCTACCCTCAACTTCTCGGAAACTGAGTTCACCAAAGGGGGTACGGCTCATTGGTGCGGCTGTGCCGGTGGGGTCGCCCCAGCCGGTGCCGGTCCAGGGTTGCCATGCGCTCCGGTCGGTGACGTGCTCGGGATCGACGCGGTACATAGTGACGCCTGTGCTGCGGTCGAACGAGTCGGCGGCGATGTAGACCATGCCGTCTTTGCTGCTTTGGAAGCCGCTGATCTGGGTCACTGGTGAGTACTTGGGGTTGGGTGTCCTGCCGTCGGGAAGGTAGGGGTTTGACGAGCGCCATGACCCGTCGATCTGTTGCCAACCTTGTCGGGGATCGGTGACTTTCACCAGCCACGAACCGCCATCCGGTTTGAGCGCAGTGGTGCCCGCCGCCATCACGTAGGTTGTGCCGTCGCTCATACGGATGCTGCCAGCTGGGAGGTTGTCTTTCCCTTGCGCCTCTCCGATGCCTGGCGGCGGAGGGAACAGCACGTTCGGGCTCCCGTCAGGTCCAGTCAGCGGCGGACCGGTGATGATCATTTTCCCATTTTCGTCGAATTTCACCGGTACCGCGACCGACGGATAATGATCACCCACGCCCATTTTGTTACCGGAGAAGGAATCCCCGAAAATTGCAACGTACGACCCATCCGGTAGCTGCACTACCTCGCCCAAATCCGCCGCGCCGACACCAGGGATATTGGCACCTGTACCGCCGACCGGTCCCATATCCCAGGACTGCCCCGGAGCCATCCCCGACTTCGGCGCGGCGTCCGCGAGAGCCGCTTTCGCTTCGTTGATGGCTTTGGCGGTGTTCTCATCGGCAACACCCAGCTCATCGGCGAGACGACCCAGGTTCGTCGTCTCCGCGGTCGCAGTATTGGCGCGGCTGGTCTTCACCGGATCCAGCATGTCGTTGATTTCCTGGTTATTGAACCCCATCATCTTCAGGACTCTTGCCGCGGCGTCGTAGTCGTATGTGTCCTTGACCGCCCAGTCGTCGGACACCGAAAAGTTATCGGCTTCCAGTCCTTGCGCCTTGGATTTGAGCCCGTCGATCATCGGCTGCATCGTCTTCGCCCCGTTCTCGTACGCATCCGCCAGCGCCAACTGCGCGGCGGCCACGGCACGGTCTTGGACCAGCTCACGGTCCGCGCGCCCATCGGCGGCGTTCTTGGCTTCGCCTTCCCAATCGAAGTCGTAGACGGTGGTGTGCACCCGGTCAGCGGATTCCAGCATCTTGGTCGCCGCATCACGCAGGGGCTTCGCCATATCACCGAGCGCGGTCGCGTTCGCCTTGTAGACATCCGGCTTCTGCGGGCGACCCATCATGCACCTGCCAGACCAACCTCGCCAGCGGTCCTCACGGACCCGGTGTGGTCCGGTTCAGATCGCCCATTGCGGTCAGCCCGTCACCAATCTTTTTCGACATCCACGGCGACGCCGACACCAGTCCCGGTGCGATCAAATCCGCCAGTTCAAACGTGTTGGCTGTGTCCCGACAGAGTTGCGCCATCCGCTCATACCTGCCGCCGACCACCTTGAACGACGACTTCGTTGCGTCATGAGCATCCGCCAGAGTCGCGGCGGTTTTGAACCCGGTCAACCCCGCCATCGCCGCTGTGGCATCTGGGACGTCGACGCCGGTCACCGTGGTGTTCTCCGCACTGATCCGATCAGCGCCGGCACGCACATTCTCCGGAGTGATCTTCAAACGGCCGCTCATCGGCTACGCCCCTCCCTATCACGGCGTTATTGGGAAGTCTAAGCCAGCAACGTGGACTCCGTGTCAGGAGATCGCGGCAGCGTGTGAAGTGCTGGACCAGCACTGCCGTCCTGCGCGGAGCAGCACCATACGGTTACGTCTGGGCCCGTGGCATGGCTGGTGCTGCACCCTTGAGAATGACTCCCATCCCGATCTGACCATCAGGCCACTCCCCCCGCCGGGACGGCGTTGGCTTTCACCGTGCAGAGAATGTCGACGATGTTGTCGACGTCGCCTTCGGGAAAGACGCCCTCGGGCCCGGTCGGTGCGTGGTCGGTGAAGGGTGACTCGTAGAGCCTCGCGGGGTCCATCAGTCCATTGGCAGTCAGTTCGTCGACGATGAGGTTGACGAAGCGGATCTGGTCGACACTGAACTTGGCGCCGTCTAGGTAGTTGCCGAACGCTTCGATGGCCACCTGCCGGTCCAGCCCGACCAGCGACCGGATGAACAACCCGAGCCCGTGCGCCTGCTCCGCGGCCTGCGCGATGTCGGCGGCTTCCCCGGCGCCGCTGTCGGCCAGCATCTGCTCCAACGCCGCCAGGTCGTCCGTCGTGAGCGGCTTGTTGCGGCGCAGTCGCTGTAGCGCGACGTGATCTTCGTGCTGTTTGAGGTACGCGGCGGCCCGTGCTTGGAAACGCTCCATGTTGGTGCCTGGGGTGACGCCCGGCAGGTCGATCAGGGTTGCTTCGGTGAGCACGTCCTCGAAGTCGGTGTAGACCGCGTTCTTCTTGGTCTTCTCCAAGAATTTCAGCAGACCGCGTAGTCGTCGGCGGGCGAGTTCGAGCATGGGCAGGGTCACGTCGATCCACCACTCATCGCTCGCCACTTCGTCCAGCAGCTCCTGCTGCTGTTGCACCGACGGGATCGCGGTCTGGTTGAGCAGCCCGGCGGCGATGTTCTGGATCTGTTCGCGGGCGCGTTCGACGGCCACAGCGTCGCCTTCGAGCTGGGCGAGCTGACGGCGCAGGATCAGTAGGTCAAAACGTTTGGCGTCCTCGTCGTCGTCGGTGTGGGCCGACGGCAGCCCGCCGAGATGTTCCGCGACATCGCCGGCCGCTTCCGTGGTCAGCACCGACCAGGCTGGCCACTCGGCGTAGTGCTCCACCCATTTGCGCTTCGGGCGGACCAGGAAGTTCTCCAGGTTCATCCCGACGACGATGCGGTGCAGCGACCATGCGATGTCGACCCGCAGACCTCGCTCGGACTCAGTGCCTTTTCCTTCGGACGGTTCGGGGCCAGCAGGCGGGACCGCCGAATCCAGCGCGGTGATCAATCCCAGTCGGGTTTCGAACAGCCGCTGGTTCAACGACTTCTGCATCGAGCCTTCGGAGCCGGGAAGGTCCTGGCTGAAGTATTCAAGGTTGCCGCAGAAGTCGAAGACGTAGAAGTTCTGCTTATCCTTGCCCGGCCCGAACAGGTCGCGGCACAGCCGGGTGCCGCGCCCGATCATCTGCCAGAACTTAGTCTTGGACCGGATCAGCTTGAAGAACACCAGGTTCACGACTTCCGGGACGTCGATGCCGGTGTCGAGCATGTCCACCGAGATCGCGATGTGTGGGGCCTTCTCAGGCGTCGAGAAGTCGTCGATCAGACTTTGCGCGTAGCTCATGCCGTGGGTGATTACGCGCGCGAACGTGCCGCCGTGCTCGGGGTATTGGATGTCGAAGCGCCGCTGGATGAACTCGGCGTGGTCAGTGTTCTTGGCGAAGATGATGGTCTTGCCCAGCCGGTCACCGTCGGCGACCTTGTAGCCCTTGTCCATCAGCTCGGCCAACACCTTGTCGACAGTGTCCTCGTTGAACAGGAACTTGTTGAGCTCCTCCGACGACACCGCATCAGGGACCTCGCCGTCCTCACCCCAGTCGAGGGAGTCCCATTCGTCCTTCTCCTCCTCGCTGAGGTCGGCGTAGCGGATGCCCTGCTGCAAGAACTTGGTGCCAACCGACACCCCGATCGGCGGGACGAGAAATCCTTCCAGCACGGCCTCGTCCAGGCTGTAGGCGTCGGTGGGCATGCCGTCTTCGAGGTGGAACAGCCGGTAGGTGTTGTGGTCGACCTCGTCTTTGGGAGTGGCGGTCAGCCCGACCAGCAGCGAGTCGAACCAGTCGAAGATGGCGCGGTACTTCTGATACACCGAGCGGTGCGCTTCGTCGATTACGACCAGATCGAAGTATCCGGGCCCGAAGGCGCGTAGACCGCCCTCGGTGTCGTTGATGAGGTTCATCATCGTCGGGTAGGTCGACACGTAAACCCGGCCGTCGGTGATCTTTTCGGTCACCAGGTTCACTGTGGTGGCCGCGGGCAAATGCGCTTTGAACGCGTTGGTGGCCTGGGTGACCAGCGCGGTGCGGTCGGCGAGGAACAGCACCCGCTTGACCCAGTTGGCCTCCATCAACTGCTTTACCAGGGCGATGACGGTTCGGGTCTTGCCGGCGCCGGTGGCCATTACCAACAGCGCCTCACGCTGCTTGTTGGTGAAGGTGTCGTCGATGGCGCGGATCGCGCGGTGCTGGTAGTGCCGCTCGACGATGGCGGAGTCGATGGCAACATCAGCGAGCGGCTTGCGGGCGTGGCGGCGGTGGATCAGCAGTTCCAGCTCATCACGGGTATAGAAACCCTGCACCTGGCGCGGCGGATAGCCGCCAGCGTCATCCCAGAGCCAATGCTCATAGCCGTTGGTGTAGAAGATGATTGGCCTTCTGCCCGTGGCTTTCTCCAGGCAGTCGGCGTACAGCTTGGCCTGCTGTTGCCCGATTTCCGGGCTCTTGGTGGTCCGCTTGGCTTCGACCACCGCCAGCGGCAGGCCGTCGGCTCCCCACAGCACGTAGTCGACGTAGCCGACAACGTCCTTGTTGGGCATGCCGGTGACTTCGAACTCGCGGTCCCGGGTGTCGGCCAGCGGCCAGCCGGCTTCGCCCAGCAGCACGTCAATGTAGCGGTCGCGGGTTTCGGCTTCGGAGTAATCCCGGTCGTCGACCTGCTGGTTGGCGGCTTGGGCCTGCTTGATCTGTTCGCGCAACTGCGCGATCTCGGCGTCCTTGGCGGCGGCGAGATCGTCCTTTTCCTGCAGGGCTTTCGCGTGGGCGTCGTCTTGGGCCTTGAACCTGGCGGCGAGCTTGGCGACCTCATCCCGGCTCAGTGGTGCGGCTTTGGCGGCCAGCGCCGGGTCAAAGACCGCCTTGAGCGGCACCGCCTGCGGATTGGTGGAGTAGTGAAACGCCGCCCACAGCATCACGTGATGCAATTCTTTGAGCGTGTCGAGAGCGGCACGTGGCGGAATGGGCTTTGGCTCATGCACGGCGATGTTGCCGAGCTTACGGATCAGGTTGAGTTTCTGGGCGATTCCCATGCCGGTCTTCGACCGGAACTTGGGCTCGTTGATCCGGGCCGATAGGTCATCTTTGTAGGGCAGCGGCAAGCCGAGAAGGTCGTAGAGGTGGCCGACGAGCTGCTCGACGGCGCGGCGGGCATAAAAGCAGGCCGAGCGGGGGTCGTTGGTGACGTAGCTTTCGGCGCGGGCGCAGTCGGCGTGGATCTCGGGCCAGGCGACGGCCTTAACGAAGGCGAAGTTACTCACCAGTCCTCCTGCTCGCGATCCGCGTCATCATCGCACCTCATTGCTCCGGTAAGGCCGGCACCGAGCGGATTGGCTTGCTCACGCGGGTGTCGAACCGCGTACTCGCCAACCGCCGTTCGGCCAGGCCGACAAGGTCAAGGACCTCTCTCGCCACGTAGCCGGTGGTACCTCGGTCGACGCTCTTGCGCGACAAGACCCCAGCCTCAGCGAGTTCCTCGAGTGCGTCCCGCGCTCGCGGGAAGGAAACATCGAGCAGCCGCTGAACCGTCCGTGCCGTCAACATCGGAGCCTCCGGCAGCATCCCGAGAAGTCGTGCCGTCGCCGAACCGGATCGGGGCTCGGGGCGCATCCGCTGCTCGGCGCGCCAGTCAGCCAGTCGGCGGTTCCATTCTTCACGGAGCAGGTCGACTTCACCGGCCAAACGCTCGGCCTGCTCGACGGCGATCCGCGCGGCGTGCACGAAACGCGACAGCCACGTGGCAACACCGCTGACAGCCGGATCACTTAACGGACCGCCGATATACCGGAACGCGGTCAGTCCACCGATGTAGCTGTCGCGCAACGTTGCCAGGACCAGGCTGACCGGCAGGATCGCGCGTGGCGCCAGGCCTCGTCGTGCCAGCACCGTGTGGATGAGCGCACGGCCAACCCGACCATTGCCGTCGGTAAAGGGATGAATCGTCTCAAACTGGGCGTGAACCAGGCCGGCCTGAATCAGCGGGCCATGCGATGAGCCGTTCAGGTAGGTGACGAAGTCGTCCATCAGGTCGGGTACCGCATCGGCGGGCGGTGGCACGAAGTCGGCGTCGAGCGGATTCCAGTTCGAGCCACCGATCCAGTTCTGCACCGTCCGCAGCCCATGGTGTTGCTCGTCAGGGAGCAGGCTGGAATGCAGCTCGATGATGTCGCCGACCGTTACTTCGGGTGCCTGTACCAACTCGAGCGCCGCCCGTCGCAGGACTGTGATGTTGTTGGCCACCAGACCGGCCTGGGCGCTGAATCCGCGGATCCGCTCTTCCTGGGCGAGCTCGGCAATCGCAACCTGCTGAGGTGACGGCGCGATGCCCTCGATCATCGAACTGGCGATGGCCTCCGACCTGAGCAGGAACCTGGAGATGCCCTCGAGGCTCTTTGCCCGCGGTCCAACAGCCAAGCCATGGATCTGGCGTTCGACCGACGCAGCCGAAATGGATAGCTCGGCGGGAATGTGGATCGGCCGGGTGCACAGCGTATCCGGAACATATGCCGGGTAGCGTCCGCCGCGGCGGTCGCGGGCGACCAGCCCACGTCCCTGCGTCGGCTCCCAGTACAGCTCCCGATGTTCCGCCATCGCCCTATCTGTTCACAGATCGATCATCGATTAACGTTTATGGTCATAACTGTTAATGCTAGCCGATGACATGACATTTAAGGCACATTCATGTTCATGCTGGTTGCGCGCCTGTCATCCGCCGACGTTGGCGAACCAGCGCAGCCGGCAAATGCAGCTGGCGACGCACTTTCGGCGCGGACGCAGTCGGCGTGAATATACGGCCAGGAGACGTCTTGAGGAAGGCGAAATTGGTCATCGCTTACCGATACTCACAGCTGTCCCGAGAACGCGCGGGACCGGAGGGATTCGAACAAGTTGTCAGTTACGGTCAACGCAGCGGCCTCGCGCTCGCGTACATCATCGACTTCAGCCACGAAGTTTGCGAATCGTCGCTGATGGTCGAGCGGGGGGACCATAACCCGAATCGACGCGAAGTTCGACTTGCTTACCAAACCTTTCATGCCCCCCGTTGACTGCTGCCTGACAAGTTCCGGCGCTACTTTGAGTTGTTCGAGCAGAAACCGACTGTCAATGGTGGATCCAGGAACAACCGCGTTGATCTGCTGGTTGAAAGCCACCTCTCGATCTACCAGCGAAGCCTTGCCGATGCTGGACGGGCTTCCGGCAATGCAAGCCACTAGGACTGACCCGCCGGGGACGACTCGGGCAGTTTGTCGTCCGGTCGCGGAAAGCCGCTCCTCAGCGGCTGTTGCGATCGTGCCCCCAAGGTTGTCGGATTTGATCCATTCGATGCCGTCGCCGAAGTTAAGTGGGTTGGCTCGGCTCGGCGTGTTGCCCGTGATGACATCGCCCACGGCCCCGAGTGGACACTTATGAATACTGTCCGCCATCGGATCACCGAACATCTCAATGAAGGTGGACTGAGTGAGTTCGTCGAAGTGACCGATCACCCGCCGCCGCTTGTCCCGGAGAGCGTCGGCGTGGTCGAGGATCGCGGCGATGCGGCGCTGTTCGGGGTGGGACGGGAAAGGGATCTCGATGTTTGCGACATGTGACGGACGTGCACGCATCAACGAGCCACCGACACCCGCGACTGTTGCCATGAACTGTTGATGAAAACGGTCCCCCAAGAACATGTGGCGCAGCCACCGGGGGTAGATGTCCTGAGATCTAAAGACCATCCATTCGCCGGAGGCGATGATGCGCCGTCCATCCTCGCTCCCGACTACCCATGCGCGCCGGATATGCGGAACGATCCGAGATAGTAGGACATCGCCGGGTTGTACAACCTGCTTTGCGGAGCCAATTTCGCAGCCAGCGATGAGGTCAGGTACACCCCGGTCGTAGGCCGGGATGCTGTACAGGTCGAACATCTCGTCGGGATATTTTGACGGATCGACAGTCCCGGTTCGCTTGACGAGCAACTCACCCAGCATGACTGTCCTCACGACAGCATCGCCTTCAACTCCGCCAACCCTTTCGCGATCTCGCCCTCCAGCTTCTCGATATCAGCGATGATCTCCAGCGGAGGACGGTGCTCGACGTCGTCGTGCACGATCTCCTTGTACCGGTTCAGCGACAAGTCATAGCCCTGGGCGACAATGTCGTCCTTCGGCACACAGAATGACCGCTCGGTGCGCGCCCGCTCCAACTCCGTCGTCGCGCGGGACCCCCACCGCTTCAGCACATCCGGCAAATCGTTGGCGTCAATCGGGTTGCGTTTGTCATCGAGCGAGAACCCGTCGGCCTGCACATCGTAAAACCACACCCGGTCGGTGCCCCCGGAGTTGGTCTTGGTGAACAGCAGGATCGCCGTCGAGACCCCGGCGTACGGCTTAAACACCCCCGACGGCAGTTTCACCACCCCGTCGAGCTTCTGGTCTTCGACCAGGATACGGCGAAGCTCCTTGTGCGCCTTGGAGGATCCGAACAACACGCCGTCGGGCACGATGACAGCGGCCCGCCCGCCGGGCTTGAGCAGCTTCAAGAACAGCGCCACAAACAGCAGCTCGGTCTTTTTGGTCTTGACCACCCGCTGCAGATCCTTGGACGTCGACTCGTAGTCAAGTGAGCCGGCGAACGGCGGGTTGGCGAGGATCAGCGTGTACTTCTCGGCGTCCTCGCTGGCACCCTCGGACAGCGAGTCGCGGTAGCGGATGTCGGGTGACTCCACCCCGTGCAGCAGCATGTTCATGCTGCCGATGCGCAGCATGGTGGAGTCGAAGTCGTAGCCGTGGAACATGCTGGCGTGGAAGTGGCGCCGCTGCTCGGCGTTGGTCATCACGCTCGGGTGCTCGGCGCGGACGTGTTCGGCGGCAGCCACCAGGAAGCCCGCGGTGCCGCACGCCGGGTCGCAGATCTCATCGGTCGGCTGCGGGGCGGTCATCGCCACCATCAGCTTGATGATGTGCCGCGGGGTGCGGAACTGGCCGTTGACCCCCGCCGCGGCAATCTTGGACAGCAGGTACTCGTAGAGGTCGCCGTTGGTGTCGCGGTCATCCATCGGGATCCCGTCGAGCATGTCCACCACCCGCTGCAGCAGCTGCGGGGTGGGGATGGTGAAGCGGGCGTCACGCATGTGCTCGGAGTACGTCGACCCGTCCCCGCCCAGGCCGCGCAGGAACGGGAACACCTCGTCGGCGACGGTCTTGTACATCAGCGCGGGTTCTTCGTGCTTGAACTTCGACCAGCGCAGGTGCTGCTGGTCCGGCGCGAAGACGATGCCCTCGGCGCTGCCGGTCCGGCGGGCCTTCTGCTCGGCGAGGATGTGGAGGTCGTCGAGGCGGCGGATGAACAGCAGGTAGGTGATCTGCTCGATCACCTCCAGCGGGTTGGAGATGCCCCCGGACCAGAACGCGTCCCAGACGCGGTCAACCTTGCCCTTGAGTTCACCGGTGATCATCTAGCGGCACCTGCCTGTCTGGTCGAAATGACTGAACGGAACTGTATACATCGCGGCACCGACAACGACGGCGTTCGACAGCACGACACGGCCGGGAGCGATGGCGCTACCGGCCTTACGCAAGGATCCTTGACAGCGTGTGCGGCCGCAAGGACACTCAAGAACGTGGAGGTATGGCAGAGCGCCTACGACCACGGTGTTCCTCGAGAAGACATTGAGCACGCGTTCCGCAACGGCATCCGCTTCATGGAGTACGACTACCACGGCGAGGATCGCCTACTTGTCATCGGGCCAGCCCAGGACGGGCGGCTTCTAGAACCGGTGGCAGTCCCCGTAGAAGACCCCGCCGCATCATCCACGCCGACAACCTGAGACCGAAGTTTTACGACTACTTGAGATGAGGTGACGCCATGGCTGTAGTTCGCGACCACACCGGACTGGATCAACTCGATCCAGAGGTGACCCGTGCCCGTGACGCGGCGGCATTCCGGCGCATCGTCGCCGCCGTCGACGCGGTGCGGGATGCGGACGCCGAGCTTGTTGAGGCCGTAAAGGAAGCCCGTGAGCGCGGGGATTCCTGGACCGCGATCGCGGTTGCGCTCGGCACGACCCGCCAAGCGGCGCAGCAGCGGTTTGCGAAGTTGACCGGCTGACCCACGCCCTCCTGGCCCCGCATCGCGGACGATCGCCAGGTGGCGGACATCGACGGCGGATGCCCGGTCTGGCCACAAGCAGGGGCGGCGCCAACCTCCCCTCAGCAAGCCAGCCAAACCGGGCCTCCAGTGGGCATGTCGGGCCACCCGCCGGGCAAACGCTTCTTGCCCAGACCAGCTGGTCGTGGGGGCTGATCTATGTGGGGCGGGCGGGGCTCGAACCCGCGACCAACGGATTATGAGTCCTTTTTTAGCGGCTCCGCGACCAGGCCAAACGGTTAGCTGATTCCCGCCATATCACCTGCAAGACACCAAATGTGGGCGTTGCCAGTGCGGCTGCGGTACGGCTACGGTACGGGCCCAATACGCCCCGGTCGCCGGGGTGACGCCGGGGTGAAACGGTGCTGGCCTAGCCTGGCCGCCGCAGCGGCAAGACATTGCTCGTAAGGGCAAGGTCGGCAAGGCCGCCAAGAGCACAGCCGCCCCAAACGCAAGCGCCGGGGTAAGTAAGCCGACGCCGGGGGCGTGAGTTAAGGCTTACCGGAACGGGATACTGCTCCGCCGATACCCGGAGGTAGCTTCTGCTTTGGCAGCTTCGACTGCTTTGGGGCTAGCCGCAACTCTGCTCGGTCGAGCGCCCGCATCAGAAGGCTTGCTGTCGCTAGCATTTCCATGGCCTCTTGCTCTCCCGTCTGGAGAGTTGGTCCGTGCCCGCGTGTATTCCGCAACGCCAGCGCACATCCCATGAACAAGAACTTGAAGCCCTCTCGCTCATCATCCTTCTGGTCTTTATCTGCGTTGTCTGACGTGATGTCAAGCTGGGGGTTCTGTTCGTTAAACACAGCTGTCATGAGCCTTTTGCCGATATCGGATTGCCCCGTCAGCTTTCTGACGCGATCCTCTACGGCCTTGAATGCTTCAAACACCGCACTGTCGTAGTGCCCGCCCGCGAACTGCGCCCCACTAGCATCGGAGATAGCGTCATGCAGATTCGGAAGGCTGACCCGCTGCGGACGCTGTAGGCGTCTGCCAGATGCGACCTCGTACTCGCAAACGGTGTGATCCAGACTAGAGCCGCCGAAGCCAGGTGGCGCCTGTAGCACGTCATGCTTGGTGATCGTCATTGCTCGCGTTGTTCCGTTCGGAAGCGTGTACGAGACCTCATCGCCAACGGCTATGTCGGCGTCCACCGGGAGATACAACTTTCCACCCCCGTGGTCATCGGCGCGGACTTCACCCGTAGTGACGTTGCCATCATCTTCGACCCGTCTGCGCACCATTCGCGTCGAACCTATCTGCACCCTTTTGAGTCCTTTCCGAACGCGCGTCACGCCGCCGTGTCCAGGTTATCGGGGAGACGCGACCACCCCGAGCGTTTGACGCGCGGTTGTTCGCCCTGGGCGCAGCCTCGCGCTCCCCGCTCCGAGGCGACAAGTTCCCCCAGTCGCCGGGGTGAGGCCGGGGTGAACGGCCTTGCGGTGCTCTGACGACCGGCATATAACGCCCTGACCAGGCAATATCGAGTGGGGCGGGCGGGGCTCGAACCCGCGACCAACGGATTATGAGTCCGCGGCTCTAACCGACTGAGCTACCGCCCCTTGCGTCAGCTAGCTGCGGATATCCGCCCCGACCGTCGGCGGGAAGCATCTCCAACCAGCCACTGCACGACCATGACATTAGCGCCAGTGCCGATCGCCAACGACATGGTGGTGCACCGGTAGCCCGTGCGCCGAAGGGCCCGCACCGTGGCGGCTAGTCAGCGCCGTCCAGGGTGTCGGGCTGGTCGGGAAGGTCGATCCCAGCCAGCCGGACCGGGTCGGTGATCGACACGATGCCCACCAGGCGACCGTTCCGAACCGTGCACGCCATCACGCTGAGCGGCCGCCCGGACGGACCCCAGCCCAGGATTCCGGGCTGGCCATTGACCAGGACACGACGAGCGGTGATGCGCGCCCCCTGGCCGCGGCGAACCGCGTCCACAACCGCGCCGGATCCGGTCATGACGGTCACCCCGCGGACCGTGTGCTGGCGCCAGGTCACGTCGGGATCGAGCACCCGCAGCAGGGCGTCGAAGTCGCCGCCCTGGGCGGCCGCCAGGAAGGCATCGACGACCTCACGCTGCTCCCGCCGATTTCCCGCCGGCCGCGGCACGTCCTGAACCTTGCGGCGCGCCCGGCTGGCCGCCATCTTGGCGGCGTCGGTCGATTTGCCCAGGATCTCCCCGATCTCGGCGAACGGAACCGCAAACATGTCGTGCAGCACGAACGCGAGTCGTTCCTCCGGCCGCAGCGACCCCAGCACGACCAGCAGCGCCAGTCCCACCGAGTCCGCCAGCACGGCAGCGTCTTCGGGCGTGTCGAGGTCGTCGGTCACCACGAGTTCGGGAAGGTCCTGACCAAGCGGGACCTCGGGCCGGCCGGCGCGCGAGCGCAGGGTGTCGATGCAGATGCGGCCGGTCACGGTCGTCAACCACCCGGCCAGGTTGTCGATCGCGTCCGCGTCCTGGCGGGACAGTCGCAGCCACGCCTCCTGGACGGCATCTTCGGCGTCCGACCGCGAGCCCAGAACCCGATGCGCCAGCGCCAGCAGGCGCTGGCGCTCCCGCTCGAAAGCCTCCGCCAGCTGCGTCTCGGTCGTCATCGGTTACCTCCCGTGGTGCCGGTCCGTCATAGGTAATGACGAACCCCACCCGACCGAGGTAACCACGAAGGAGTACGCCATGAACACCGCGCTGTGGATCATCACCGCCATCACCGCTGTCGGGTTTGCCGTCGGCGGCGCCAGTCTGCTGTTGATGTCGAAGAAGAAATACCGGGAATTGGGCGCCAACCAGCACTGGGTCGACGACTTCAGCGGGCGTCATCTCAAGGTCATCGGCACGATCAAGCTGATCGGCGCGATCGGCCTCATCCTCCCGGCGGCCGTCGGCGTGACACCCGTGCTGGTGCCGATCGCCGCCTGCGGCCTGATGCTGTTCATGGCCGGAGCCGCCACAACACGGTTCCGCCGCAGCGAGTGGGGGTACATGGCCGGCGATGTCGTGTTTCTCGCCGTGTTCGCGTTCCTCGCGTGGGGACGGTTCGATCTGCAGCCGTTCGCCTAAACGGCAGCTCAGACTCAAGTGATCGCTGCTGAAATCGACGTCCAGATTGACATACAGCCCCAAAAATCGGGGGTTTGCGCCGCTGGGGCGTCGATCTCAGCAGGGTGACTGCGTATGGGCAGCGCCCTTGGCGCCGTCCCACCGGGCCTGGGCGGCGACGAACCAGGTCCCGTCGAACAGCACCTGACCGCCGAGTTCGTCGGCCAACTGCCGACCCGTGAGGTAGCGCTTGTACACGCGGTGCCGCGAACCGTCGTTGAGGGTCCGCTCTTGCCATTGCTCGGGTTCGATACCCGGGCGCAGCGCCGAATCGATGACGATCAACTCCCCCGCCAGCCGTCGCGCCTCGGCAAGGAAGGCTGCGCGTTCCTGGTCGGGCAGATGCCCGTAGAAATGTCCGGTCAGGATCCGGTCGAACGCGTGATCGGCGAACGGCAACGCCAGGGCGTCGGCCACGATCGCCACGCCCCGCGGTAACCGCCGTTGGGTCAGCGCCACCATGGCCGAGCTTTGATCGGCTCCCACCACCACGCCGCGTAGGTGACGGGTCAAAAAGCCGCTGCCGCAGGCGACGTCCAACGTCCGCGCGGCCGGAAGCTGAGCCACCAAACCCACGATGTGGTCGACTTCGGCGCCCCAACCGGGTCGCTCACGGTCGCGGTATAGCCCTTGCCCCAGGTACCACTCGTCGTATTCGGCGGCGCGCTGGTGGTAGTACGCCGCCGTGGCGGGGTCTCGGGCGAAAGCCGGGGGCGATAACGACATGCCCCCAGTCTTTATCGCCGCTGCGAGCAGTTGCCACCCATTTACGCGCGCTGATCCTGGGAACCGGGTCCGTGGCGCTCAGCCGAACACCGTTTGGCCGTCGGCGTCGATCAGGTAGCGCTCGGTACCGTGCTCGACGCGTGGGGCGTCGGCACCCGTTGCGACGGCAACCTTGTTGCTGGCGTTGCGCATCACGTCGAGGGTCAGCTCGATCCCCTCGGCATCGGAGAAGTGGGCGCGCACCCCGGCGGCAATGTCGGCGCCGATGCGCGCCGGCGACCAGATCAACGCGTCCGCATATCGCAGCGCCGCCTTCTGCGGCTCGGTCAGCAGCGCCGACGCCTCGAACCCGGCGATCTCGTCGTACAGACTCTCCGATCCCCCGGCGTCCAGCGCGGTGCGTTCCCGCAGCGATTTGCACAGCCGGCAGTTGTGCTGGGCCGCCCCGCGCAGTCGCACCAGCTCGGACGTCACCGCGTCCAGGTCACGCAGCCGCGCGACCGTCGGCAGAAACTCGTTGAACACCGCATCGGACGGGTCGGCCGCGTGGTCCCACACCATCGGCTCCGGCCAGGACACCGGGCGGCCCAACGCCGCCAGCCCGGCGCGCACCCGCGGCACGAAGTCGGCGAGGTACATCTGCACCACGACACCGAAGGCCTTGTCCCCCACCGCCGACCACAACCGAGACCGCTGCTCGTCGGTGATCGCCGAGACGTCGATGCTGAACTGCTCGGCAAACTCGGCCACCACCGCGTCGGCCTCGGTCACCTCGCCGACCGGCGCCTCCGCCGGCAGCGGCGGCAGTCCCAGCGCCCGCGCGCACACCTGCCGGATCAGCGCCCCGGTGCGGCCACCCGAGAGTGCCACCAGCCGGGTCAGCTCGTCGCGAACCTCCACCAGGAGAGTATGGCGCGCACCCGTCGACATAGCATCCGAGGATGACCCGTGCGGATGCCGAGACATTCCTGACCCACCGGCCCGACGGCGTGCGGATCGTGGCCGATCGCCGGGGCGACCCGCACGCCCGCGCCGTGGTGTTCCTGCACGGCGGCGGGCAGACCCGCCGCTCCTGGGGCCGCGCCGCCGCCGCGGTGGCCGAGCGGGGCTGGCAGGCGGTGACGGTCGATTTCCGCGGCCACGGCGAATCGGACTGGTCGGGTGACGGTGACTACCGGGTGGTCAGCTTCGCCGCCGACGTCGAAGCGGTGCTGCATCAGCTGCCGCCACGGCCGGTGCTGGTGGGCGCCTCGCTGGGCGGGTTCACCAGCATGCTGCTGGCCGGCGAACTCTCCCCCGGCATCGCCAGCGCGGTGGTGCTGGTCGACATCGTGCCGGAGATGAATGCGTCCGGGGCGGACCGGATCCACGCCTTCATGGCCGAGCGGATGGAGTCGGGGTTCGAATCGCTGGACGAGGTCGCCGACGCGATCGCCGAATACAACCCGCACCGGCCGCGACCCTCCGACCTGGCCGGTCTGACCACCAATTTGCGGCGCCGCGGCGATCGCTGGTTCTGGCATTGGGATCCGCAGTTCATCAGCGGCAGCGCGTCGCTGCCGCCGATCGAGGTGACCGAGGTCGACCGGTTGTACGCGGCCGTCGAGGCGATCCTGCGCAGCGGCGTGCCGATGCTGCTGGTGCGCGGCCAGCTCAGCGATCTGGTCAGCGAAGACCGAGCCGAAGCCTTCCTGGCCCGCTTCCCGCAGGTCGAGTTCGTCGACGTGCGCGGCGCCGGGCACATGGTTGCCGGCGACCGCAACGACATCTTCGCCGACGCGGTGCTGGACTTCCTGGCCCGCCACGCCGACGCGCCCGGTCCGCGATAGCCCATTCTCCGGTCCAGCTGCTGAGATCGACGTGTATATGGCGCGAACCCCCGATTTCCGGGGCTATAGGTCAATCTGGACGTCGATTTCAGCAGAGCCGCCGCCGGCCTAAGCCCGGCTACACCGTGCGGGCCAGCCGGTGCGCCAGCAGTTCGGCGAACCGGGCCGGATCCTCCAGCGCCCCGCCTTCGGCGAGCAGCGCTGTGCCATAGAGCAATTCGGCGGTCTCGGCCACCGACGGGTCATCGCCGCGGTTCTTCTGGGCGTCGCGCAGGCCGGTGACCAGCGGATGGTTCGGGTTGAGCTCCAGGATCCGCTTGCCCAGCGGGACTTCCTGCCCGGACGCCCGGTACATCCGGGCCAGCGCCGGGGTGATCCCGAACGCGTCGGTGATCAGGCAGGCCGGCGACTCGGTGAGCCGGCTGGACAGCCGCACCTCCTTGACGTGCTCGTCCAGCGTCTCCTGCAGCCAGGTCAGCAGGTCGGCGAAGTCCTTCTCCTGTTCCTGGCGCTCGGCCTCGTGGGCGGCCTTTTCCTCCTCGGAGTCCAGGTCCACCTCGCCCTTGGCCACCGACTGCAGCGGTTTGCCGTCGAAGTCGGTGACGGTGCCCACCCAGACTTCATCGACGGGGTCGGTGAGCAGCAGCACCTCGTAGCCCTTGGCTTTGAACGCCTCCAGGTGCGGGGACTTCAGCAGTTGCTCGCGCGTCTCACCGGTGGCGTAGAAGATCTGCTCTTGGCCGTCCTTCATCCGCTCGACGTACTCGGCCAGCGTGGTGGACTCCTCGTCGCTGTGCGTGGAGGCGAACGAGGAGATCCGCAGCAGCGTGTCCTGGTTGTCGAAGTCGCTCATCAGGCCCTCTTTGAGGACCCGGCCGAACTGGGTCCAGAAGGTGCGGTAGTCCTCGGGCCGCTCGGACTGCAGGTCCTTGATCGTGGACAGCACCTTCTTGGTCAGCCGACGCCGGATCGCTTTGATCTGCCGATCCTGCTGCAGGATTTCGCGGGATACGTTGAGCGACATGTCTTGTGCGTCGACGACCCCCTTGACGAACCGCAGGTATTCGGGCATCAGCTCGTCGCAGTCGCTCATGATGAAGACCCGTTTGACGTACAGCTGCACCCCGACCTTGGCGTCCCGGGTGAACAGGTCGAACGGGGCGTGCGACGGCAGGAACAGCAGGGCCTGGTATTCGAAGGTGCCCTCGGCCTTCATCGCGATGACCTCGAGCGGATCGTCCCAAGCATGCGCGACGTGCTTATAAAACTCCTTGTACTCCTCCTCGGAGACCTCGTCTTTGGGCCGGGCCCACAGCGCCTTCATCGAGTTGAGGGTGTCGGTTTCGACGGTGACGGTCTCTTCGCCACCCTCTTCGGCGGGCGGGGTACGCCGCTCGACCTGCATACGGATCGGCCAGGAAATGAAGTCCGAGTACTTCTTGACCAGGTTGCGGATGGTCCACTCCGCGGTGTAGTCGTGCAGCCCGTCCTCGGCGTCCTCCGGCTTGAGGTGCAGGGTCACCGAGGTGCCCTGCGGGGCGTCGTCGACCGACTCGATGGTGTAGGTGCCCTCACCGGAGGATTCCCACCGGGTGGCCTCGCTCTCGCCGGCCTTGCGGGTGAGCAGCTCGACCTTGTCGGCGACCATGAAACTCGAGTAGAAGCCGATCCCGAACTGGCCGATCAGCTCCTCGGAGGTGGCGGCGTTCTTGGCCTCCCGCAGCTGCTGGCGCAGTTCGGCGGTCCCGGACTTGGCCAGGGTGCCGATCAGGTCCACCACTTCGGCGCGGGTCATGCCGATGCCGTTGTCGCGGACGGTCAGGGTGCGCGGCTCGGTGCCGACCTCGATCTCGATGTGCAGATCGGAGGTGTCGACGTCCAGGTCCTTGTTCTTGAACGCCTCCAGCCGCAGCTTGTCCAGCGCATCGGAGGCGTTCGAGATCAGCTCCCGCAGAAACGAATCCTTGTTGGAGTACACCGAGTGGACCATCAGGTCCAGCAGTTGGCGGGCCTCGGCCTGGAACTCCAGCTGTTCGACACGTGCGTTCATGGCAATCAAATTTACCGAGGCCCAATCCCGCGCATGCTGCGTGCCCCGTCCTCGGGCGCGTGGATAATCGCCAGATGGCGCTGCTACCCGGGTGTGCGCCCGCCGTCGCCCGGAGATCCTCGCGTCCGCGGCCGGTGAGGCGCACCCGCCGGCTCCATCTCGTTTGTGGTCGACGACGACGCCGTCACCTATGCCAGCGACGGCGCGACGGTCCGCGTCGAGGAGGGGCGACGCGATGGCGACACAGCCGTGCGTCTCACCCGACCGGCCTGGAACGACCTGGACGGCCAGGTCCGGCCGTACCTGTCCGCGGCGTCACGGCTCGCGGCGATGCGACGGCGTCCGTGATCGGCCGAACCGGGGCAGCAGTCGCGTGGAATTCGTCTCACGCATCCGTCGGCCACGTTCGTGGAGCACCAGGGCGAGCACGATCAGTGCCGCGTCGATGTAGTTTCCCGGCGGGTGCATGGTTGGAATTAATAGAATGAACGCGCAGATGGTTGCCAATGAGAAGTTCCGTGTCGTTGTTGCCGACGTCCGGGTTGCAACCAGCCAGAACACAATGAAGTATGCCAATACCGCCAGAATCCACCAATACTCAAGCCACCAATCCTTAAGCATGGCTACGTTCGACCCCGCCCATTGTGGAATGCGCCTGCGACCACGTCACATTGAAAGCCTCGATCAGCCCCACGAGCATCCTCCCAAACACGAGCATCGCGTTCGTCTAAGTTTATGGGCCCGTGGGGTCTGCTCCCGACAAAAGATTTCGTCAAGGACGGGCGAGATGCGCATCCTATTAGGCGAGGAACGGCGCCCTGGCCACCCGGCTCAGCCGCGCCGCACCGGAAAGTAGCCGAGCGCCGCCGGGGGCACCAGCGCCGACGGCAACACCATCCTGGTACCGGCGGTCGTGGACAAGGTGACATACCCCGGCTTGACCGCAACGGCGCTGATGTTCCGGTAGCCGATTGTCGTGGTCACTATCGGATTGCGCAGCGTGAAGCGGTCCGGGAAGTACTCGACCGACCACTGCGCGCCGGGAAACAACACCGCCGAAAACGCCCTGGTTTGCGCCTGCCGCGTTTTAGCCACGACCGTCACCGGCAGGACGACCGCGCACAGCAGCCCGGCCACGATCGCGATGGCCACCGTGTCCGACGTCAACCAGATTCCGAAACCCAGTGCCACACCCGCCAATGCGGTCACCGCCAGCAACCGCGGCAAACCGGCGTTCGCCAGCGCCCGCGCATCCGTCGGCGTCGCGGTGTACGAGGTCACCAACTCCGGCGGCGGACCATTCGGATCAACGGTGCCCGGCGGGCGGCCGCAGGCAGGGCAGACACCGGATTGACTCGCATACACGGCGACCACTGTAGAAAACTACTGCGCTTGGCTCACCGACGACATGTGGAAGTCCGGGATCCGTAGCGGCGGCATCGCCGCCCGAGTGGCCCAGTCGCCCCATTCCCGCGGCAGCGTCGGCTCGGACCGCCCGGCCTGGGTGGCGCGGCGCAGCAGATCCAGCGGGCTCTCGTTGAACCGGAAGTTGTTCACCGCCGCGCGCACCTGCCCGTCTTCGACCAGGTAGACGCCGTCGCGGGTGAGCCCGGTCAACAGCAGCGTGGTGGGGTCGACCTCGCGGATGTACCACAGCGTGGTCAGCAGCAGGCCGCGCTCGGTGGCGGCGATCATGTCGTCGAGGGTCTCGGATCCGCCGGTCATCAGCAGGTTGTCGGCGGCCACCGCCACCGGGGCCTCGAATTCGGCGGCGGTGGCCCGCGGGTAAACCAGGGCGTTGATCACCCCGTCACGCACCCAGTCCACCCGGTGGATGTCCATCCCGTTGTCGAACACCGACACCGTCTCCGAGGAACTGGTGGCGGCCACGAACGGCGCGCACTGCAGCCCGGCGGCCGACGGGTCGGAGTACAGCGTCAGCGGCAGGTCGGTCAGCCGCTCCCCCACCCGGGTGCCGCCGCCGGGGGCGGCCAGCGCGGTGCGGCCCTCCTGCGCCCCGCGACCGCCCATCGTCCAGCCCAGATAGATCATCATGTCGGCCACCGTGGACGGCGGCATCAGCGTCTCGTAGCGGCCGGCGGGCAGCTCCACGGTCCGCTGCGCCCAGCCGAGCCGGGTCGACAGCTGCTCCAGCAGCAGATCCGTTGGCACGTCGACGAAGTCGGGGGTGGCCACCCCCGCCCAGGCGCTGGCGTCACCGCGTTTGGCGTTGATCTCCACCGATCCGGTGGGTTGGGTGTAGCGGCGCCGCAGCCCGGTCGAGGACGCCACGAACGTCGTCTCCAGCTCGTGGCGGGCGAACCCGTACAGCCGGTCGGTGCCGCCGAAGCCGCGGCTCAACGCGCCGGTCACCCCGGCGAACACCTCGGCGCCGGTCCCCGGCACCGCCACGTCCCAGTCGTCGGGCACCCCGGCCCCGGTCAGCAGCGGCGCGGCATCCCGGGCCTCCGGTGCGCTGCGGGCGGCCCGCGCCGACGCGGCCACCAGCTCCGGGATCAGGCTCGGGTCCACCTCCGTGGAGCGCACCGCGCCGACCCGCGCGCCGTCGGCGTCGCGCACCACCGAGATCACCGTGGTGGCCCGGCTGGTCGAAACCCCGTTGGTGGTCATCGAGTTGCCGGCCCAGCGCAGCGACGCCTCGGCGCGGTCGGTGACCAGCACCATGGTTTCGTCGGCGCGCGCGGGCGCGCCCAACGCGATATCGACCACCTGCTGCGGGGGGATCATCAGCGGCCTCCCTCGCTGCGGGTGTTGAGCACGTTGACGCCGCGGAACAGCGCCGACGGGCAGCCGTGGCTGACCGCGGCCACCTGGCCCGGCTGGGCCTTGCCGCAGTTGAACGCCCCGCCGAGTCGCCAGGTGGACGGCCCGCCGACGGCTTCCATCGAGTTCCAGAAGTCGGTGGTGGTGGCCTGGTAGGCGACGTCGCGCAGCTGACCGTCCAGGCGGCCGCCGTCGATGCGGTAGAACCGCTGCCCGGTGAACTGAAAGTTGTAGCGCTGCATATCGATTGACCAGGACTTGTCGCCCACGATGTAGATGCCGTCCTCGACGCGGCCGATCAAATCGGCGGTGGACAGGTCCTCGGGGCCGGGTTGCAGCGACACGTTGGCCATCCGCTGGATCGGCACATGGTGCGGCGAGTCCGCGTAGGAGCAGCCGTTGGAGCGCGGCTGCCCCAGCCGCGGCGCGAACACCCGGTCCAGCTGATAGCCGACAAACACCCCGTCGCGCACCAGATCCCAGCTTTGCGCGGCGACCCCCTCGTCGTCGTAGCCGATGCTGGCCAACCCGTGGGGCACGGTGCGGTCGGCGGTCACGTTCATCACCGGCGACCCGTAGCGCAGCGTGCCGAGCTTGTCCGGGGTGGCGAACGAGGTGCCGGCGTAGGCGGCCTCGTACCCGATGGCGCGGTCGTATTCGGTGGCGTGCCCGATGGATTCGTGGATGGTCAGCCACAGGTTGGTGGGGTCGATGACGAGGTCTTTACGGCCCGGCGCCACGCTGGGCGCGGCGACCTTTTCGGCCAGCAGCGACGGCAGCTGCGCCAGCTCGGTCGACCAGTCCCAGATTTCGTCGCCGGCCAGCACCTCCCAGCCGCGCGCGGTGGGCGGGGCCAGGGTGCGCATCGAGTCGAACCCGTCGGCGCTGACGGTCACCGCGTCGAACGTGGGCATCAGCCGCACCCGCTGCTGGGTGATCGACGAGCCGAAGGTGTCGGCGTAGAAGGTCTGCTCCTTGACCGCGATCAGCGCGGCCGACACGTGATCGATCCCGTCGGCGGTCAGCAGCCGGCTCGAGTAGTCCTCCAGCACCGCGATCTTGTCGGCGCTGGGCACGTCGAACGGGTCGATCGCATACTGCGACACCCAGCTGGCGTCGTGGTACACCGGCTCGGGCGCCAGCTCGATGCGCTCGGTGTTGAGCGCGGCCAGCGTGGTGGCCACCTGCACGGCCCGGCGCGCGGTGTCGGCGGCCACGTCCGGGGACAGTTCGGCGTGCGAGGCGAACCCCCAGGTGCCGTCCACGATGACCCGCACCGCCAACCCGAGCTCGCGGGTCACCACCGCGGTTTCCAGTTCCCCGTCGCGCAGCTGGATCACCTCGGTGGCCAGCCGGTGAATGCGCAGGTCGGCGTGGCTGGCCCCGGCGGCGGTGGCCGCCGCCAGCGCGGCGTCGGCCAGCGCGCGGCGCGGCAGGGCCAAAAAGTCGGCGTCGATCCCCCGGTTCGGTGTCACCGCTCTACCGTAACGAGGCGCTTTAATACCTGCATGGCCCGCTCGTCGTCCCGGTCGGCTGCGCTGGGGTATGCGCTGCTGGCGCCCAGCCTGGTCGGGGTGGTCGCGTTCCTGCTGCTGCCGATCCTGGTGGTGCTGTGGCTGAGCCTGCACCGGTGGGACCTGCTGGGCCCGATCAGCTATGTGGGGGCCGACAATTGGCGTTCGGTGCTGACCGACGCGACGTTCGGCAACTCGCTGCTGGTGACGGTGGCGTTCGTGGCGATCGTGGTGCCGGTGCAGACCGTGCTCGGGTTGGCGGTCGCGGCGCTGCTGGCCCGCGAGCTGCCCGGCACCGGGGTGTTCCGCACCCTGTATGTGCTGCCGTGGATCTGCGCGCCGCTGGCCATCGCGGTGTTGTGGCGCTGGATCCTGGCGCCCACCGACGGCGCGGTGAGCACCGTGCTGGGGCACCGCATCGAATGGCTGTCCGATCCGGGCCTGGCGCTGCCGGTGACCTCGGCGGTGGTGGTGTGGACCAACGTCGGCTATGTGGCGTTGTTCTTTTTGGCCGGAATCCTGGCCATCCCGACCGAGATCCACGCCGCGGCCCGCACCGACGGCGCGAGCGGCTGGCAGCGGTTTTGGCGGATCACCCTGCCGATGCTGCGCCCGACGATGTTTTTCGTGCTGGTCACCGGGGTGGTCAGCGCGGCGCAGGTGTTCGACACCGTCTACGCGTTGACCGGCGGCGGGCCGGCGGGGCGCACCGACCTGGTGGCGCACCGCATCTACGTCGAGGCGTTCGGCGCGGCGGCGATCGGCCGGGCCGCGGTGATGGCGGTGGTGCTGTTCGTGCTGCTGGTCGGCATCACCGTCGTGCAGCATCTGTACTTTCGGCGGCGGATCAGCTATGACCTCACGTAACGCGTTGATCTACGCCGGGCTGGCGGTGGGCGCGCTGATCACGTTGGCGCCGTTCGGTCTTGGCCTGGTGACGTCGTTCACCTCCGCGCACCAGTTCGCCACCGGGACCCCGCTGGCCTGGCCGCGGCCCCCGGTGCTGACCAACTACACCGATCTGGCCGGCGCCGGGTTCGGCCGGGCGCTGGCGGTCACCGCGCTGATGACCGCGATGATTCTCGTTGGCCAACTGAGCTTTTCGGTGCTGGCCGCATATGCGTTCGCCCGGCTGCGGTTTCCGGGCCGCGACGCGCTGTTTTGGGTGTACATCGCGACGCTGATGGTGCCGGCCACCGTCACCGTGGTGCCGCTGTATCTGATGATGGCGCAGCTGGGGCTGCGGAACACGTTCTGGGCGTTGGTGTTGCCGTTCGTGTTCGGCTCACCGTACGCGATCTTCCTGCTGCGCGAGCATTTCCGCGCGATTCCGGCCGACCTGGTCAACGCTGCCCGGCTGGACGGCGCCAACACCCTGGATGTGATCGTGCATGTGGTGGTGCCGGCCAGCCGGTCGATCCTGGTGACCCTGTCGCTGATCACCGTGGTGTCGCAGTGGAACAACTTCATGTGGCCGCTGGTGATCACCAGCGGGTCCAAGTGGCGGGTGCTGACGGTGGCGACCGCGGGCCTGCAGTCGCAGTACAACGCGCAGTGGACGCTGGTGATGGCGGCGACGACGGTCGCCGTCGTCCCGCTGATCGTGCTGTTCGTGGTGTTCCAGCGCCAAATCGTGCGCTCGATCGTCGTCACGGGGCTCAAATGAGTCGGCCGCGGGTGTCGACGCTGGCCGCCGCGGCCGTTGTCCTAGTCGCAGTGCTGCTGGCCGCGGCGGCGGTGCTGCTGGACCACTCGACCCGCAGCGGCCGCACCGTGGTGAGCGTGCGGCTGTGGGATGAGCAGGTGGCCGCGGCGTACCGGGAGTCGTTCGCGGCGTTCACCCGTAGCCATCCCGACATCGACGTGCACGTCAACGTGGTGTCCTACGCCACCTACTTCGACACGCTGCGCACCGACGTGGCCGGCGGCGGCGCCGACGACATCTTCTGGCTGTCCAACGCCTATCTGGCCGGCTACGCCGACACCGGCCGGCTGCTGGCCATCCCCGCCAGCGCCGGCTGGGAGCCGTCGGTGGTCGAGCAGTTCACCCGCGACGGCGTGCTGTGGGGGGTGCCGCAGCTGACCGACGCCGGGATCGCGGTCTACTACAACGCGGATCTGCTGGCCGCCGCCGGCGTCGACCCGGCCCGGCTGGGCGGGCTGCGGTGGGATCCGGGCGGCGCCGATACGCTGCGGCCGCTGCTGGCCCGGCTCACCGTCGACGCCGACGGGCACCGCGCCGACGCGCCGGGCTTCGACCCGCGCCGGGTCCGCCAGTGGGGCTACAACGCCGCCAACGACCCGCAGGGCATCTACCTGAACTACCTCGGCTCCGCCGGCGGGGTGTTCCAGCGCGGGGACGCGTTCGCGTTCGACAACCCGGCGGCCGTCGACGCGTTCGGGTATCTGGTGCGGCTGATCAACGACGACCACGTCGCCCCGCCGGCCTCGGCCACCAACGACAACAGCGACTTCTCCCGCAACCAGTTTTTGGCCGGCAAGATGGCGTTGTTCCAGTCCGGCACCTACAACCTGGCGATGATCGCGCAGCAGGCCGGATTCCGCTGGGGGCTGGCGATGCTGCCCGCCGGGCCCCAGGGGCGGGTCAGCGTCACCAACGGCATTGCCGCAGCGGGGAATTCGGCGACCGCACATCCGGACGCGGTGCGCCAGGTGCTGGCCTGGATGGGCAGCATCGACGGCAACGCCTACCTGGGGCGCCGCGGTGCGGCGATTCCGGCGGTGCTGGGCGCGCAGCGGGTCTACTTCGAGCACTGGTCGGCGCGCGGCGTCGACGTCACCCCGTTCTTCGCGGTGCTGCGCGGGCTGCGGATGCCGGCCCCCGGCGGGGCCGGTTTCGCCGCCGGATTTCAGGCGCTCAAACCGTATTTCGACGAGATGTTTTTGGGCCGCGCCGACGTCGCCGCCACGCTAAGCCAAGCCCAGCGCGCCGCCAACGCCGCCGCCCGGCGCTAGGGACCTCCCCGCGGCTTCCCCGCGAAATTGCAACCATGCAGGAAAAGGTCGAGTGGGCCCCTGCGTGGCTTCAATCTCGCGGCAGCGGAGGCGGTGTGGTCAGGCAGCGGCAGTGCCGGGCCGCCGGACGCGGGAATTGCCGCGCGGCGTGAGTTCACCCTGCCATCCCCGGGACTTCAGGGCGCGGTAGACCCGGTCGATGACGTCGTCGTCGCGGTCCTCGGCGATCACCCGGACATCGATCCACCCCAACCGCGGCGAGGTGCGCTGTCGGCGCTGGTCGCGGACGTAGCGGCCCCGGTCGGCGCGGTGTTGGTCACCGTCATATTCGGCCGCCACTTTGAAGTCTTCCCAACCCATATCGAGCATGGCGACCAGTCGCCAACCCTCGTGCACCGGAATCTGGGTGGTCGGGATGGGGAAGCCGGCGTCGATGAGCAACAACCGCAGCCAGGTCTCCTTCGGCGAGGCCGCACCACCGTCGACCAGTGGCAGCAATTCCCTGAGCTGCCGCAAACCCCGGGCTCGCGGGTAACGCTTGGCGAGCCTCAGCACCTCCTCGACCGAGAACGGGGTCGCGTGCATCAGCGCGTCCAGCCGGACCAGGGCCGGTAACCGCGGCAGGTGGCGGGCCAGATCGAACGCGGTCCGAGCCGGGGTGGTCACCGGAAGCTTGCAGGCCCACGTGAGCTCATCGTCGGCCACCGCCTCGTTGCGCGCACAGATCCCCGGCGGTGGGCGGCCGTTGCGCCAGATCAGCTCGATCGGTGTGTTGGTGTCCACCCATTGCGCCCCGTGCAGCGCGGAGGCGGCCACACCGGCAACGACGCCGCGTCGCCGCGACCAAAGCCACGCGCCGACCGTCCGGTCCCGCAGCGAGGCCGGTTGCCGCTTCGGAAGATAGACATCGGGATAGAGGGTGCGATACCAACGCTGCAATTCATGCCGGGTCACCGCATTGTGGGCGACGGCTTCGCTACCGATGATGATGTTCTGCATGCCCGCGAGCATGCTCGCCACCACCGACATATCCCGCTCCGCGGCAAGGACCGCGCGTGAAATTGAAGCGGCGCAGGGAAAGTGCGAGTAACTACCTGCGTGTGTTCAATCTCGCGGTCAGAAGGCCATCAGAAGCCGGTCAAAACGCAAGCTCCACCACCAACGCGGCGGCGCAGCCGGCGGCGACCACCGCCAGCGCCACCCAGTCCGCGCGTTTGGGCCGCGACGGGTAGGCCGAGATCTGGCCGGTGCCGCCGCGGGCGGTGATCGCGTCGCCCATCTCGTCGGCGCGGCGCAGCGTCACGATCAACGCGGCGCTGATCAGGTCGATCAGCTCCAGCGTCCGGCGTCGCCGCCGCTCCCGACGGGTGCGGGGTTTTTGTTTGGGCCGCAGCCGCCGGGCCGCATACAGCACCCGGAACTCATCGATCAGCATCGGGAAGGCCCGCAACGCCAACGCCAACGCCACCGCCCACTCATCGACCGGGACCCGCAGCCAGCGCAGCGGACGGCTCAAAGCGGCGACCGCCGGGGCGATTTCGGCGACGTTGGTGGTCCACGACACCATCGCGCCCAGGCCCAGCAGCACAATCGACAACGCGGTGACCCGCAGGAAATTCAGCAGCCCGCCCAGCCCCAGCTCCACCGACGCCACCTGCAGCACCGGGCTGCCGCCGGCCAGCGCCGCGGTGAGCCCGCCGATGGCCAGCAGGATCCACAACAGCCGCGGCACCGACGGCAACGCGCCGCGCGGGATGTGCGCGGCGCGGGCGGCGCCCAGCACCAGCAGCGCCACCAGCCCGATCGGCACCCAGCCCGGGTAAAACGTCAGCAGCACGCCGATCCCGAACACCACGATCAGTTTGGTGCCGGCCCACAGCCGGTGGATGGCCGAGGTACCGGGCACCGGGCGCAGCAGCACCACCGGCCGCGACGCCGTGCTCATGAAACACCCCCGGCGGCCGCCGCGGCGGGCACCAGCACCCCGTCGCGCAGGTGCAGGGTGCGCGGGCACAGCCCCTCCAACCCGACGAAGTCATGGGAGATGACCACCACGGTCAACCCGGTGTCGCGGCGCAGCTCCTCCAGCAGCTGCAGCAGGCCGCGCTGGCTGCCGGCGTCCAGCCCGGCCAGCGGCTCGTCGAGGATCAGCGCTCGGGGCGACCGGGCCAGCAGACCGGCCAGCACCACCCGGCGCATCCTCCCGCCGCTGAGCCGGTCGACGCGGCGCCGGGCCAGCGCGGCGTCCCGGCCGGCCACGGCCCGCGCGGCGGTGGCCCGGTCGCGGTCGTCGGGGGGGGGGGCTGCGGCCGGCGCGCGCTGCCGTGCGGGCGGGCGCTG
>NZ_MLQM01000022.1:0-45852 GCF_001854525.1 Mycobacterium talmoniae | reverse complement strand
TGTCTGCATTGGGGGGCGATGTGGGGGCCGGCGTCGCGCGGCGATTACGTCGACCCGTTGGGGTTGCTGGCGTCGACGCCGATTCGGCTCAAACCGCTGGGTGGGTGAGGCGTGGGACACTACCAAGGTGCCGGAACGGAAGCCGATCGTGACTGCTCTCGTCGAGCCGCCCGGCCGGTTGCTGACCATCGCCGAGTACACGCAACTCGGTGAGGATGACCGCTACCGCTGGGAACTGCAAGAGGGCAACCTCGTGATGTCGCCGTCACCGTCACCCGATCACATGCTCGCGTCATATGTGCTGTGCGAGCAGCTGAAGACCCAGCTCCCCGACGAGGTTGTGGTGATTCAGGACGTGGATATCGATTTGCAGCTCGATCGCGGGGATCAGCCCGGCACGTCGCGGCGTCCCGATCTGGTGGTGGTCAAACGGTCTGCTGTCGAGCGGGTGCGCGCCGAGGGCGGTCTACTGCGGGCGTCCGAGGCGGTGTTGGTGGTTGAGATCGTGTCGCCGGGGTCGCGGCGCACGGATTGCGTGATCAAGCGCGCCGAGTACGCCGACGCGGGTATCCCCTACTACTGGATCGTGGATCTGGAGCCGACGGATGCGATGAGCCTGCGGGCCTTCCGGAAGACGGGCGAACCAGGCTACGCCGATGGCGGTAAAGGGATCCATTCCTACCGCGCCGAGATGCCGTATCCGCTCACCATCGACCTGGAGGCGATCAGCGGTTTGCTGACCTAGCCGTGTTTCGCACTGGCCCTGCGCCGTCTCGGGGCCTAGAACGCCTCGGTCTTGCCCGCAGTGACGACAAAGCCGTCCTGCGCGTCGCCGGTCCCCATCGCGCACGCCAGCAGCCACCGCGCATCGCGAACGCACTGGGCCCCGTCGAAGGCGTAGTTGATCCCGGCCGGAAGCAGGGGAAGCGGGTGGCCTTCAAATTCCGCGGGCCCGACCGTGGCGACCTTGAAGGCGACCGGGCTGACCACGGCTCCAGAGCTAAACAGGTGCACGGTATTCGCCTCCTCGGGCGCGGCGGGGAACGCGCCGAAGCAATCCAACGCGTGCATCCCCCGATGCGACGACGAGGTGCAGAACAATCCATCCGGTGTCTGAAAACCGCGGACCGAGTACACCTGCGTATCTCGGACGACGAAGTCCTGGTAGTCGGCCTTGGGATAGCTGCCAAAGTCGGGGATTTGCGGTGCGGCGCACGCCGACGGCGCGCCCAAGCCACCGAGCGTCATACTCGCCGTGACGGTAACGGCCAGTACGAATCTAGTGACGCACGCGGACATTCTTCTAGTATGGCGGCCTGGATTCCGCAGCTGGTGCACATTTTTCGGTCCCGCTGCAGCGGTGACCTGCTCATCGTGGATTGGCGCGCTCGGGTCGGCGCCTCACGCCCGCGGGTGGGCCTGGTCGTGTACCGCCCGCAGCCGCGCCACCGTCACGTGAGTGTAGAGCTGGGTGGTGGCCAGGCTGGTGTGCCCGAGCAGCTCCTGCACGATCCGCAGGTCTGCGCCGCCCTCCAGCAGATGCGTTGCCGCACTGTGCCGCAGCCCGTGCGGACCCATGTCGGGGGCACCGTTCACGGCGGCGACGGTTTGATGCACGACGGTGCGGGCCTGCCGCGGATCCAGTCGGCGGCCCCGCACCCCCAGCAGCAGCGCCGGGCCGGAGTCGGCGACGGCCAGCGCCGGACGCCCGTGCGCCAGCCACGCCCGCAACGCCTCGGCGGCCGGCTCGCCGAACGGCACGGTGCGCTGCTTGTTGCCCTTGCCCAGCACCCGCAGCAGCCGGTGTCCGGTGTCCACATCGTCGACGTCCAGGCCGCACAGCTCCGAGACCCGAATACCGGTGGCGTACAGCAACTCCACGATCAACCGGTCCCGCAGCGCCAACGGGTCGCCTTGTTGTGCCCCGGATTTCGCGGCCAGCATGGCGTCCATCGCCTGGTCCTGGCGCAGCACCGCGGGCAGGGTGCGCCGGGCCTTGGGCAGCTGCAGCCGCACCGCCGGATCGCTCGACAGCAGGCCGCGTCGGGTCGCCCAGGCGGTGAAGGTTTTGACCGCCGAGATGCGACGCGCCAACGTGGTGCGGGCCGCACCGGCGCCGGCCTGGGCGGCCAGCCAGGACCGCAGCAGCGGCAGGCTCAACCCGGCCAGGCCGGCCTCCGGGGACCGTTCGGCCACGAACGCGAACAGCGAACGCAGGTCGCCCAGGTAGGCCCGCCGGGTGTGCTCGGACCGGCCTCGCTGCAGATCGAGGTAGTCGTCGAACTCGGCCAGGATCGCGTCCACTGCATAACGGTCCCAGACCGGCGCCGCCGGTCTTAGTCGACGCGCCGCAGCGCTTCCGGAGTGAGATCTTTCAACGTCGGATAGCCGTCGACGGCCATGATCAGGTCGGCCTCGGCCAGCAGCGAGCGCAGCACGTGCACGACGCCGTCCGTCCCGCCCAGCGCCAGACCGTAGGCGTACGGGCGGCCGACCCCCACCGCGGTGGCCCCCAACGCCAAGGCCTTGACGATGTCGGCGCCGCTGCGCACCCCGGAGTCGAACAGCACCGGCAGCCCGTCGGCGGCCTCCACCACGCCGGGCAGGCAGTCCAGCGCGGGCAGGCCGCCGTTGGCCTGGCGGCCGCCGTGGGTGGAGCAGTAGATGCCGTCCACCCCGCCGTCCTTGGCGCGGCGCGCATCGTCGGGGTGACAGATGCCCTTGACGATCAGCGGCAGGTCGGTCAGCGACCGCAGCCACGGCAGATCGTCCCAGGTCAGCGGGTTGCCGAAGGTCTGCACCCAGGCCAGCACGGCCGCCTGCGGGTTCTCCTCCGGCGGTTGGGTCAAGCCGGCGCGAAACACCGGGTCAGACGTGTAGTTGGCCAGGCAGTGCCCGCGCAGCTGCGGAAAGTTCGACGTGGATAGGTCACGGGGACGCCAACCGGGCACCCAGGTGTCCAGCGTGACGACGATGGCCTGGTACCCGGCGACCTCGGCGCGGTGCACCAAGCTGGCGGCCAGGTCCCGGTCTTTCGGGGTGTACAGCTGGAAAAACCCTGGGGTGTCACCGAATTCGGCGGCGACATCCTCCAACGGATCGGCGGTGAGCGTCGACACCATCATCGGCACCCCGGTGGCCGCCGCGGCGCGGGCGGTGGCCAGGTCGCCGTGGCCGTCCTGGCCGCAGATGCCGATCACCCCGATCGGCGCCAGGAACACCGGCGACGGCAGCCGCATCCCGAACAACTCCACCGACAGGTCACGGTCGGCGGCGCCGATGAACATCCGCGGGATCAGCCCCCAGCGCTCAAACGCGGTGACGTTGGCCCGCTGGGTGCGTTCGTCACCGGCACCCCCGGCGACATACGACCACACCGACGGCGGCATCGCGGCCTGCGCCTTAGCTTCCAGGTCCGCGTAGGCCATCGGCAGCGACGGGGTGACCCCACCCAGGCCCTGCAGGTAGATCTCGAACTGATAGTCGCCGAAGGCCATGGCTCAGCCCGCCGAGGCTTCCGCGGCGGCCAGTTCCTTCTTCCACTGCCGGAACGTCTCCTCGGTGCGGCCGCGCCGCCAATAGCCGGAGATCGACGCCCACTTGGCGTCCACGCCGCGATCCTTGCGGATATAGGGCCGCAGGTTGTGCATCACCGCTTGCGCCTCCCCGTGGATGAAGACCTGAACCTGGCCGGGCAGCCACTGGGCGGTGGTGACCGCCTCGATCAACGGGGCGTGGTCCCCGGCCCGGTCGTTGCCGACCAGGTCGGCGCGCCCGCCGCGGTAGATCCAGTTGAGCTGCACCCCGTCGGGCACCCGCAGCGCGATCTCGTGCTCCGGACCGGCGACCTCGACGAACACTTTGCCGATCGCGGTGGCCGGCAACGCTTCTAGCGCGACGGCGATGGCCGGTAACGCGCTCTCGTCACCGGCGAGCAGGTGCCAGTCGGCGGCCGGGTCGGGCGCGTAGGCGCCGCTAGGCCCCATCAGGTAGACCGGCTGGCCCGGCTCGGCGGTGGCCGCCCATTTTCCGGCGGTGCCGTGGTCGCCGTGCGTCACCACGTCGATGCTGAGTTCGCCGGCCACCGGGTCGGCGCGGCGCACCGTCAACGTGCGGATGACCGGGCGCTGGTCGTCGGGCAGCGCGTCGAAGCTGTCCAGGGTCAACGGGTGTGCCAGCGCGCCGACGTCGATGTCGTCGCCGACGAATACCAGCTTGACGTAGGAGTCGGTGAACTCGCTGGGGACGAAGGTGGCGAAGCCGGCGCCGCCCAGCACCACCCGAACCATATGCGGTGCGAGTTGCTCGGTGCGCAGCACTTCGAAGGTGTGCACTGGTCGACCCGCCACGGTACCTCCTGCCTTAGGTCAGCTGCCCTGGCCGACTATACGAGGTACGCGGGTGCGGGGTGCGTACGCCATGATGACCAGCAGCGCTGCCGGTGGCCATCCGCGCTTCGGCCTCACAGGGCGAGGTTAGGGACGAGTGCTCCGCAACCTGAATGGACGTCGGACCCAAATTGTCGTGCTGTTACAGGGCTATGCGACCACGATTGGCCAGCGCGCGCGCAGCCTTCCGCTCCACATCCGCACTGAACTTAGAAAATGCGCCTGCGCGGGCTAAACCCAACGCCTCGGAAAGATCGGTGGTCGTCAACCATCCATCATCCATTCCATCACGGAACAGGTCATAAGCGGCCAGCCAGCCCTCGCCGTCGGCAACCAATGCGTGGACGTCATCGATCCGCGCCGAAGCCACCGCATCCGCATGTCGTTGCAGTAGCTCAGTGGCCCAACCGCTTACGTTCACGGCCCCAGCGTACCGCGTCGTATGGATATACCGTGGCGATGCGCCACCCCGTATTCTCCTCGTAGCGCACTCGAATCACAGACGGCACTTCTCGCCATGTCCCATACACACTGAACTCCTGGGTACGAACACCTGGCGTTCCGTCGGACGGACGGTCGAATATCGCGTTCGTGAGATCCACAACTTCGGATTCACCCCATCGCGGCGGAAACTCGTCGGGCTTGATGCCCAGCCCGCTTCGGTGATAGCCGTGGCCACCGGTTCCGTCTCCGTCCAGAACGATGTTGGCATCGTTCTCGGTGAACGTCTCGACCTCGCTGCGCAGTGCTGGCGGCGCCCATCCGTTGAAGGTCGGTAATTCGTCACCCGTGTTCGGTCCAAGCATGCCTTTGAGCCGCGGCGGCGGACGGTCATCAGCGCGGGCTGTGGCTGGAGTCACGCACCGCGCACGATGCGCCACCGGCCGTCGTGCCGCTGGACCAGGCCGGCCACCTCCAGCATCGCCAACGGCGCGAGCACCGCGGTAGGCACCAGCCCGCAGGCCACCGCGATCTGGTCGACGGTGGCCGATCCCCGTCCGGGTAACGCCTCGTAGACCCGCCGCTCGGCGTCGCCGAGGCCGTCCAGCGGGGTGGCGGGCCGAGCGGGTTCGTCGGCCAGCTCCCCCACCCGGCCGACCAGCTCCACCACTTCTGCGGCGCGGGTGACCAGCTCGGCGCCGCCGCGCAGCAGCGCGTGACAGCCCGCCGAGGTCGCCGAGGTCACCGGGCCGGGCACCGCGCCGACCACCCGGCCCAGGGTGCGCGCCCACGCCGCGGTGTTCGCCGCGCCGCTGCGCAGCCCGGCCTCCACCACCACCGTCGCGCCGGCCAGCACGGCCACCATCCGGTTTCGGGTCAAAAACCGGTGCCGATAGGGGCGCACCCCCGGCGGGTATTCGCTGACCAGCAAGCCGTGTTGCCCGATGCGGTGCAGCAACGCGGAATGCCCTGCCGGATAAGGAACGTCGATCCCGCCGGCCAGCACCGCCACGGTGCACCCCTCGGACGCCAACGTCGCGCGGTGAGCGGCCCCGTCGATGCCGAATGCCCCGCCCGAGACCACGGCGACGTCGCGTTCGACCAGCCCGGCGGCCAGATCGGCGGACACCTGCTCGCCGTAGGCGGTGGCGGCCCGGGTTCCGACGATCGCGGCGGCGCGCTGGGCGATCTCGTCCAGGCGCGCCGGCCCGTGCGCCCACAACACCAGCGGGGGTCGGCACTGCGGTTTGGTCCGCGCCCCGACACCCGCGAACGCGGCGAACGCCAGCACCGGCCATTCGTCGTCGTCCGGGGTGATCAACCGGCCGCCGCGGCGCGCCAGCAGCGCGAGATCTTCTGCGGCCCGGTCGATTCCGCTCCTGGCGCCGGCGTGTTGCGCGATCCCCGCATCGACCTGTCCGCACCGGACCCGCTCGGCAGCCTCCACCGGGCCGACCCGTTTGACCAGCGCGGCAAGCTCCGGACATGGCGGTTCGGCCACCCGCGACAGGTAGGCCCAGGCCAGGTCGGCGGCGCTCATCAGGACGCCTCCGGGTGGCGGAAGCTCAACGCGGTGGCCACCTCGTCGAATCCCGGGGAGATCCGACCGGCCAGGTCGGCCAGGGTCCACGCGACCCGCAGGGTGCGGTCGATGCCGCGGATAGACAGCAACCCGCGATCGACCGCGGTGCGCAGCGGCGTCATCGCCGCCTGGGTGAGCCCGAAGTTGCGCCGCAGCAGCGCGCCGCTGACCTCGGCATTGGTGCGGTATCCGTGCGGCTGCCAACGCTGGGCGGCGGCGTCGCGCGCCATCGCCACCCGGCGTCGCACCCGCAGCGTGGACTCCCCGTCCGTCGCGGCGAACGCGCCCGCCCGCACCGGATGCATCTGGATCCGTAGATCCACCCGGTCCAACAGCGGACCCGACAGCCGCCCCAGGTAGCGCCGCTTTTCCATCGGTTTGCACATGCAGTCGCGCGGGTCGGGCTGCGCGCACGGGCACAGGTTGGCGGCCAGCACCAGCTGGAACCGGGCCGGGTAGCACGCCACCCCGTCGCGGCGGGCGAGCCGGATCGTCCCGTCCTCCAACGGTGTTCGCAACGCCTCCAGCGCGCTGACCCGGATCTCGGCGCACTCGTCGAGAAACAACACCCCGCGGTGGGCCCGGCTCACCGCGCCCGGCCGCGCCATCCCGGAACCACCGCCGACCAACGCCGCCACCGTGGCGCTGTGATGCGGTGCGACGAACGGTGGCCGGGTGATCAACGGCGTGGTGTCCGACAGCAACCCGGCCACCGAGTGGATCGCCGTCACCTCCAGCGACTCGGTTTCGGTCAACGGCGGCAACAGACCCGGCAGGCGTTGGGCCAGCATTGTTTTGCCGACACCGGGTGGACCGGTCAGCATCAGGTGATGCGCCCCGGCCGCCGCCACTTCCACGGCGAACCGGGCCTGCGCCTGGCCCACCACGTCGGCCAGATCCGCCGTCGGCGCCGGCGCCGGAGGCTTCGCGGTGATCCGCCCGGCGGCCGGTGCCGCCCCGTCCAGCCACGCGCGCAGGTGACGCAGCGTGTGCACCCCGTTGACCTCGATGCCGTCGACCAGGCTGGCCTCGGCGAGGTTGGCCACCGGAACCACCACCGCCGGCCAGCCGTCGTGTTTGGCGGCCAGCACCGCGGGCAGCACGCCGTGCACCGGCCGCACCCGACCGTCGAGCGCCAGCTCACCGAGTAACACCGTGCTGCGCAACCGCTCCCAGGGCTGCTTCCGGTCCGCCGAGAGCACCGCCGCGGCCAGCGCCAGGTCGTAGACGCTGCCCATCTTGGGCAAGGTGGCCGGTGACAGCGCCAGGGTGAGCCGCGACATCGGCCAGCTGTGGCCGCAGTTGGTGATCGCCGCCCGCACCCGGTCGCGCGACTCCTGCAGCGCGGCATCCGGCAGCCCCACCAGATGCACGCCGGGCAGACCCGAGGTGATGTCGGCCTCGATTTCCACGATCTCGCCGTCCAGCCCGCGCACCGCCACCGAAAACGCCCGGCCTAACGCCATCAGCCGACCCCTTTCAGGTGGCTGATCTCCGGGGTGGGACACCGCCCGATCCGCACCCGGATGACGTCGATGCGGACCTTGGCCCAATACCGGTCTTGGCTGGCCAGCCACACCGTGGCCAGCCGGCGCAGCCGCCGCACCTTCTGGTCGGTCACCGCCTCGGCCAGGCCGCCGAAGCCGTCCCCGGTGCGGGTCTTCACCTCCACGAACACCGCGGTGTCCGACGCCGGATCGACCGCGATCACATCCAGCTCGCCGTACCGGCAGCGCCAGTTGCGGGCCAGGATCCGCAGCCCGCCGCCGGTCAGGTAATCGGCGGCCAGTTGTTCTCCGAGCGCCCCCAGCTCGGTGCGCGTCCACGTCGTCATGCGCCCAGGATCGGCAATCGCGGCGACCGGCACGCGTCATCGGACGCCGGAAACGCCCTCCAGGCGGCCGGTTATCCCCAGTTCGGTCTTCATCCACAGCAAGACGCGGTTTGCCGTCTGGTCTGGGAAACTCGTCTTTTGTGGACCTAGCCGAGGAGAAATCTACTTTCTCGGCCCGGATGCGGCCGGTGATGTCGTCATGGCTTGGCACCGGCGGTCGGTGGCGGCGAGTGCCGCGGCGGCGCTAGTTGCGGCCAGAAGCGACGCTGCGAATATCCCGGCCTTGGCTTGTTCGATCATCGCGGCGTTGGTGTAGGCGAGATCGGTGACGAACAATGCCACGGTGAAACCCAGTCCGGCGATGCAACCCAATCCGATTACGTGTCCGGGGCGCACCTGGTCTGGGAGGTGACCGATCCTGCAGGCGACGGTGACCGTGATCGTGCAACCGACGCCGAGGAACTTTCCAGCCAGCAGCGCCGCCAGCACTGCCCATGTCACCCGTGCGTGCGCGGCATGGTGTAACGCCGAAACGCTTAGTGGTACACCGGCGTTGGCCACGGCAAAGACTGGCACAGCGATGAAGGCGCTGACCGGACTCGCTATTCGCAGTAGGTCGGTGAGAACCTGCCGCCCCGCTACGGGACTCGCCGGGGTCAGCAGCGCGAGCGCGACGCCGGCGATGGTGGCGTGGATGCCGCTGTGCAAGGTAGCGAACCACACCAACACACCGATGGGCAGATACCACCCCGCCCCGGCCACGCCAGCGCGTCGCATGATCACCACTACCACGCATCCGGCTACCGCGGCGCCTAGCCAGACCCAGGCGATACCGTGCGCGTAGCCGAAGGCGATCACCAACACCGCCAACACGTCATCGACGGTCGCGATCGCCAGCAGCATGGCCCGTAACCCCGCTGGAGCCCGCGGGGCCACCAACGCCAACACCCCTACTGCGAACGCGGGGTCGGTGGCCATGGGCACACCCCACCCTGTCACCGCGTCAGTTCCCCATGTGCTGGCCACGAAGATGAGTGCGGGCACCATCGCCCCGCCAAGGGCCGCAGCCACCGACACCAGTGCACGACGTGGATGAGCCAAAGATCCTTGAGTCAGTTCGTGTTTGAGCTCCAATCCGATGACGAAGAAGAACACCGTCATTAGCGCGTCATTGACCCAATGCCGCCCATCCATGTGCAGGCCCAGCCGCGGCCACCCGAATTCCGTCTCCCAAAACCTGGTGTAGCTGTCACCGGCGCAGTTGGCCCACACCACTGCGGCCACCGTCGCCACCAGCAGCGCCACCCCCGGGGCCAGCTCCGATCCCAACACTCGCCGCATCGTGGGCACCCGCCACACCCTACTACCCGGCAACAATACGTTTTGCCGCAGAACGCTGCCCGGGGTCGACGGGCGGTTTCGGACGAGGACAGCAAGATTCGCTGGATCGGGCTGAACTGCAGCGGCAACCAGTCTTGACACGGGCAACACACGCGTTCCCGTCGGCGACGGGAGGCGGTGTCACGTGAATCGTCGACTACATCGAAGGATTCGGTGATGTGACGTTGGTGCTGGCCGTTCGTCGCCGCACAAACAAAAGCAGCGGAACGGCGGCGAGTTCGGCGGCGACGCAGAACGCGACGACGACCGCGAGCGACACCCCGAACAGCGCACCGATCGCGGTGCTGCCGACGAACCAGGCGACGCCGTAGACGCCGGTGAACAGTCCATAAGCAGAGGCGCGGCGGTCCGGCGACACCATCGGCGCCGCCGCGGCAGGAATGATCGATTCGTGCACACCCATGCCCAGGCCCCACAGGCAGCTGCCGAGCAAGGCGGGCCAGAACCCGCCGAGGAGCACCAGCGGGGCGTACGCCGCTACGACGAGGGTCAGCGGTATCAGCAGACCGATCCCGAACCGGTCGAACAGGCGCCCAAACACCAATGACCCGGTGCCTGACACCGCCATCGCGGCGGCGTAGAAGATCGGTATGGCGGTCGCCGGGACGGTTCCGGTCTGCTGGAATCGGTAGGCCAGGATTGGGAAGTCGGCGAAGCCGGCGGCCACCAGCGCCGCGGCGGCCAGGTAGATCCAAAATACCTGCGGCAGCTTGCGGGTAGGCGCCGTCGCGCTGGCCGGCTCCAGATCCTGCGGGCGCGGATACACCAGTCGCGCCACCGCAAGCAGCGACAGCATGACGGCCGCCGGGACGGCGAGCGCAGCGAACGCGAGCCGGTAGTCGTCGTGCGTGCTGGCCACGACGAACGCGACCAGCAGCGGTCCGAACATGGCGCCGAACTGGTCGAGCGCCTCATGCACGCCGAAGCCCCAGCCGTAGCCGATCTGTTTGGCGGCGTGCGAGAGCATCGCGTCGCGTGGCGGGTTGCGGATGGCCTTGCCGACCCGCTCGAGGATGATCAGTGCGGCGGCCATCTGCCAACTGCCGGCCAGCGCCAGCAGCGGCACCACCGACATCTGCAGGATGTAGCCGCCGATGGTGATCGGCCAATACAGCCCGGTGCGGTCCGCGCCGGGCCCGGAGAACAGCCGCAGCCCGTAGCCGAGCAGCTCCCCGAAGCCGGTGATCATCGCGATGGCCAGCGCGCCGGCACCGAGCACCCCCAGAAACTGGCCGACGATGCTGCGGGAGGCTTCGTAGGTGAAGTCGGCGAAGAAGCTCATCGCGCCGACCATCAGCACGAACTTCAATGCCGGCGAGAGCCGTCGGCGCTCAGGCATGGGGTCAGTACCGGTAGTGGGCCAGCCGTGTTCCGCCGTCGCGATCATCACCGTTGACCGACACCAGGGCGGGCACCATTTCGCTGGTCACCAGACCGCCGTCGCGGGTGAGTTCGTCGACCACATCGAAAGATTCGGCGATGTGCTGCGGTGTGTCGGCGATGATGGTGACCACCGGGACTTGGCGGGTCAGCCGAAACAACTTGTCGCCGTGCGGTTGGTGGTCGCCGTGGAACCCCCAGATTCCACGTAACACCGTGGCCCCGCGCGACTGCTTTCGTTGTCGAAGCCGCTGGACCAGGGCGCGGTGGATCGGCACCCCATCGTGGCGGTCCGCTTCCGTGGTGTAGACCATCAACTTCTGCCACAACGCGAGTCCATGCTCGTCGGTGCCGGGTAGCTCGTGTGGTCGTTGCAGCAGTTCACCGTCACGTTTGCAGACCCGCACCCGTTCGATGGTGAACAAAGGCTGTCGCAGCAGACCGGCGAGTTCGGGAACCACCGCACCGATGCGTTCACCGTCGCCCACGGCGATGATCATCACCGGGACGTCGGCGTTACCGCCGAAGAAATGAGCACGCTCGCGACGGCCGTGAACCGTCCCATCGACGCCGAGGAACACCGATGCCCCGGCCAGCTGGCGTCGGTACATCAGGTCGCACAGCGCGATATGGGCGGGAACCCCGTCGATCCGTTCCTTGCGACCCGCGTAGATGGTCAGTTTGGTTGCCTCGTGCAACTCGTCGGACAACTCGACCGGCCCGATCTGGCCGGTCAGCATCCGTGCCCGCTCCAAGGTGACCAAGGCGCGTTTCGGGATCGCCCGCAACGGGTCGATTAGGGCCTCGATCGCGGCACTGGTGTCCACCGCGACCACCGCGACGGGTGGATCCTCGGACAGACTCAACGATTGGTCACTTCTGAGGTGATGCCGTGACCCGAAGCCGCCGATTCCGCGCAACACGATGCTGGTGGCGACCCGACGCTGTCCGTAGAGATCCAGCATCGCGTCGGAGAGGAAGCGGTCGCCGGCGCGGTGCCGCTCCTCGAAATAGGCGGTGAGCTTCAGGCAGTCTTCGTTCATCGACGCCTCCTTCCCCTTGCGATACACCGTCTTTCAATCCGCCACGGCTTTCCGGCGTCGCTGGTAATCTTGGCGAGCGCGTGCGGCAGCGGACCCGCCTCCGACTGGCCGCACCGGTTCGGTCCAGGTGGGGAGGCGCACAGATGACCGTACAGTTCTCGTCGATATCCGCGATCGAGATCCTGGACTCGCGGGGGCGGCCCACCCTGTCGGTATCCGCGACACTGGCCGACGGCCCACGGGTGCGCGCGGGCGTTCCGTCCGGGGCGTCGACCGGCAGTCGGGAGGCCGTCGAACTGCGTGACCATGACCCGGCACGCTACGCCGGTCTGGGAGTGCGCCGCGCGGTCGATCACGTCACCGGGCCGATCGCCGACGCCCTGATCGGTCGACCGTTGACTTCTCTTGAGCAGGTCGACCAGGCGCTGCGGGACCTGGATGGCACCGCCAACAAATCCCGGCTGGGCGCCAACGCGATCGTCGGTGTCTCGATGGCCGCCGCGCAGGCGTTCGCGCTCGCGGCGGGGCAGCCGTTGTGGCAGTGGCTGCTTCCGTCCGGCGTCGCGCCGCGGCTGCCGGTTCCGCACTTCAATGTGGTCAACGGCGGGGCGCATGCGCTCAACGACCTCGATTTCCAGGAGTTCATGATCGCACCGCTGGGTGCACCGTCGCTGCCGGAGGCGGTCCGAGCCGGCGCCGAGGTGTACCGGGCGCTGCGCACGGCGTTGGCCGACCGTCAGCTGTCGACCGGATTGGGCGACGAGGGGGGTTTTGCACCCGAGATCGACAGCCCGGAGGAGGTGCTCGCCCTGCTCACCGCGGCCATCGACGACGCCGGCTATACCGCCGGGCGCGACGGTGTCGCCATCGCCTTGGACCCGGCGGCCAGCGAGTTCCACCGCGACGGCCACTACCGGGTGGGCGGTGACTCGTTGTCCAGCACCGACCTGATCGAGCGCTACACCAACATCGTCGACCAGTTCCCGGTGTGGAGCATCGAGGACGGGATGGGCGAACACGACACCACCGGCTGGCAACAGCTCACCGCGGCGCTGGGCGACCGGGTGCAACTGGTCGGCGACGACAACTTCGTGACCAACCCCGAACTGATCGCTGCCGCGGTGGGCGCCGGTGTCGGCAATGCCGCCCTGATCAAGCTGAATCAAATCGGTACCGTTTCGGAAACCCTTGCGGCGCTGGCGGTATGCCGACAATCCGGCTACGGAGCGATGATCTCGCACCGCTCCGGCGAAACCGATGACTCGTTCATCGCCGACTTGGCGGTGGGCTCGGGATGCGGACAGCTCAAATCCGGCGCCCCGGCCCGCGGTGAACGGGTCGCCAAATACAATCGCCTCCTCGACATCGCCGATGCGGCAGCTGAATTGCCGTTTGGGTTGCCCGCTGAGTGTCATTGATCCACCCAAATCACCCGGTGGCGATCACCACGGCGAGGACGGCTAGCACCGCGATCAACATGTAAGCCATGTACGCGTCGAGGCGCCCCGATTGCAGCCGCCTAGCCCACCGCGACACCCACAACACACCGCCGACCAACGGCCGGTAGAAGTACCGTTCGACAAGGTCGACGACCCCGACCCGGTAGGTCAATCCCGGTGCCGCGGCGACGTCACCCGAGGTTTGGTCGGCGGACTCCACCAGTTCGGCACGGGTCAACAGCACATTGGATAAGACGTTGCGGACCGGGTTGGCGTAGGCGAACGAGGTGTAGCCGACGCCCCGGTGCACCCCGGGCGAGGCCGATGACCACGGGGCCACCACCCGCGCCCGGAAGGGATTCCGCCCGGCGAACAGGGCCGCACACCCGGTGATCACCACCGCCATGGCCGGAAGGACGATCCACAGCCAACTGGGCGACAACGCGGAGAAGTCGGCGTACACCGGTTGCAGTACCCACGGTTTGGCGTTGGCCCCGGCCGCACGATCGCCCACCAGCGGGGTAAGGCCGCGGCCAATCAGCCGCACCTGCAGCGGCGCGAACGCCGCGGCGCCCAGGCAGCCTGCCGCCAGCACACCCACACCGACGCGGTAGGGCCATTGACCATCGGCCCGCGCCAGGTCGGGATTCAGCGGCGGCTCACCGATGCGGGCCGGCCCGAACGCGGTGAGCGCCACGACGCGCACAAACGTCACCGCCGCGATGCCGATCGTCAACGCGACCAGCGCGCCGGCCACGGCGGTAGATAGCTGCATGGCCAGCCCGGATACCCGGAATTGCTGCATCAATGACTCCAGCGTGAACCATTCCGATGCGAATCCGGCGGTCAGCGGCACTCCTGCCAGCGTCAGCGCACCGATCACCAAACCGGTTCCCGCCCACGGTAACCGGCGTGCCACCCCACCGAGCCGATCCAGATCGGTGGTACCGGTTGCCTGCTCAATCGTGGAGGTCGAGGTGAACAGCAACGTTTTGCCCAGGGCGTGGGCGATCAACTGCGCGGTGGCCGCCACCAGCCCGGCGGCGATCAGCGGCGCCTCGCGTGCCGACGCGCCCGCCATCGCCACCCCGAAACCGGCGGTGATCACGCCGGCGTTCTCCACGCTCGACCACGAGATCAGGGCAGCCAGATCGGGATTGACCGCGGCGTGGGCGATGCCCAGGATGGCGGTGACTCCCCCGACAATCAATACCACGCAGGTCAGCCAAACCGGCGGCGGCCCGAGGACATTCAGGGTGCGCCACATGCCGTAGAAGCCGACGTTGACCGCGACACCGGCCATCACCGCGCGGGCCGGGCCGGGCGCCGCGGCGTACCCGCGCGGCATCCAGATGTGCGCGGGCACCAATCCAACTTTGATGCCGAACCCGAACAACAACAGCGCATAGGCAGCTTGGCCGACGACATCGTGCGGGTCGACAGCGCCCGCGGTGAACACGAACGTGTGGGTGCGCCCGCTCAGCAGCAGCGCGCCGATCAGCACCGCTGCCCCACTGGTCTTCCCGAACACCACCGTGATGACCGAACCGCCGACCCGCCCGGGCAGATCACGGTCATAGCCGGCCAGCAGATAGAACGCGACGGTCAGCGATTCCCACCCGAACAACAGCACAAAGAAGTTGTCGGTGGTCAAGATGACCGCGACCGCGGCCAACGCCACGGCGACCGCGGCGGGCAGTCGTGGGCGATTGCGGTTGGCCGGCGCGGCGGCCGCGGCCAGGACCGGGACCGCCACACCGAACGCGACGACCAGAAACAGCCCCGACAGCGCGTCCACGCTGACGGTGGCCGGGCCGAGCCCCGCCAACCCGCCGAGGTCGAACCGGTCGGGGCGTCCCGCGAGTCCGTTCGCGCCGGCGACCACGAACAGCACGGCCGCGGCGATGTTCAGGGTCCACGCGGTGGTGGCGAGACGGACTTGGGTGCCGTTGCGGGCGAGGCCGGCCCACCAGCCAAGCAGCGCCGCCGCGGCGGTCAGGGCCAGCCCGGCGGCGATCACCGGGCGCTCCCCTGGCCAGTCACCGGGAACCGGCCCAGTGCCAGCAGAATGCCGTGCAGCACGCTGAACGGCGAGGCGGGCGCTCCGGGCACCCACACGTCCACCGGCACCAGGTCGGCGATCCCGACTCCGCCGGTGTAGCCGCCGCCGATCAGCCCGCCGCTGACGGCGTCGGTGCCGACGGCGATCACGACGGTGGGCACCGGCATGGCATCGAGCGTGCGGCGCAACGGCTCAACCATGCCGGTCGCGCCGATGCCGGTAACCAGCAGGATATCGGCGTGGCGGGGGCTGGCGGTAAAGAAGATGCCCAGCCGGTGCAGGTCGTAGACCGGGTTGGTCAGGGCTTGGATCTCCCATTCGTCGCTGCCGTCGGATCCGGTGTCGATGTGACGCAGGTGCACCGAGCGCCGCAGCCGGCGCACCCGGCTGGCCAGGCTGGCCCGCAGTTCGGCCAGCGCCTGGTCGGTTTCTTCGACGTCGCCCACCACCAACGCCGCCTGGGTCAGTGCTGCGGTGCCCGATCCGGATTCCCACGCAAACCAGTCGGGTGCGCGCTCAACGCAGCGACCACACAGGATGCAGCGCCCGCGGTCCAGCCGCGGGCGTGGTGCGACGGAGATCGCGGCCGTGGGACACGCCGCGGCCGCTTCGCCGACCACGGCGGGCACCGGGGATGCAGGGTCGCCGAGCACACCCACCGCCGCCGGGAACTCGTCGAAATAGTCGTCGGCGCGGTTAGGCCACCGGGCCGTGAGGATCCCGTTGCGCAGCCCCCGAAACACCCACGGCATCTACATCGCCACCCCGCCGTAGCACAACCCGAAACTGGCCTCGATGAACGGGAAGTCGGTGAAGACGTCACCGCCGAACACATCGTGAAACAACAGCATGTTGTGCAGTGAGGCCGACCGGGCGAAGCAACGTCCGATCACCCCGTCGCGGACCTCCAGCCCGTAGAGCACTTCGCCCTGCGGCGCCTCGGCCCAACCCAGCGCCAAGCCGTCGGCGCTATCCGCCGGCGCACCGAGCGGGGCGTCGGCCAACTCAGCGAGCCGGTCGCAGGCGTGGCCGATCAGCTCGGCGGCGACGTCGATCTCGGTCCACCGCACCCGCAGCCGGGCCAGGGCGTCGCCGTGGTCGTCGACCGCGGCCCCGTCCACCGCGGACAGCTCGGTGTAGCCGTCGTAGGCGCGGCGGCGGGCGTCGTCGTCGCAGCCCGAACCGCGGCCGACCGGTCCCAGCGCCCCGTGCGAGGCGGCCAACGCCAGATCGAGGTGCCCGGTGCCGCGCAGCCGGTCCAGGAACGAGGCGTCGATCATCAGCGGGTCGCGGTCCCGGCGAATCCGATGCATGATCACCGCCAGTTGGTCAGACACCTCCGCCGGCGCGAGCCGGGGCGCGGCCGCGACACCGCCCACCCGGACCACGCCACGGCCAAACCTGTTGCCGCACAGCGCCGACACCAAGCGCATAACGCATTCTTTATGCCAGCCGAATCGGGCGGTGGGAACGGCAATCCCGGCCGCGTCGCACAGCCGCATCACCACGTCGAGGTGATTGGCGATCCGTTCCAGCTCGGCGTGGATCACCCGCAGCAGCCGCGCCCGGCGCGGCGGGGTCACCCCGGCCAGGGTCTCCGCGGCGTGCGCGAACGCCAGCGCGTGGGCCACCGAGGCGATGCCTTCGACGCGTTCGGCGACCAAGATTCCGTCGGACACCGGTAGCGTCTCGAACCGCTTGGCGATGCCGCGATGCTTGTAGTGCGGCCGGATGTTCAGGTGCGGGATGTCCTCGCCCGGCGTTTCGATGAGGAATTCGATCGATTCGAACACCCCGGAGCGCACCGGACCCAGCGGCAGGGTGAACACCCCACCGCCCGTCACGTCGACGGGCCCGTGCTGTTCGGTGGCCCGGGAGTGGATGTGCTGGTCGAGCGCGGCACGGTCGGGATGCCCGGGCCGCGGTGAGGGCTGACCGGGCGAGAGCGGCAGCAGCAGCGGGTCCAGGCGGGGGTGCCCGATTGGCACGACCCCGGACAGGTCGCGCAGCGCCCGCTCATACCAAAACGCCGCCGGCACATCGGGGGTCAACGCCGGGTAGGACAGTGACCCGTCTCCGGTCGGCGTCAGCTGCGTCCGCAGACAGCTGACCGTGCTCGCGCCGACCAGCAGGGCATGCAGTTGCGCACCGTCGCCGCGGTGGCTGCTGTAGACCCCGGCGAACCGATCCCCGGCCGCGACGCGTTCGCCCAGCTGGGCATGCCACTGATCCAGTGGCAGGTCCACCACGGCGGTCGGCGTGGCAGCGGTCATGGTGCACCTACCGCGAGTTCGGCCGCCGCATGGTTGAGCAGGTCGACCAGGTCCGACGGCGGCGCCAGGCCCAGCACCAGTAAGACCACGACTCCGGCCACCACGGGGGCCACCATCCAGCGGCTGGGTTCACCGCGAGTCGGCGCCACCGCGGCCGGCGCGGCCGGTTCGGGACGCAGCAGGATGCGTGTCGTGGCCAGGGTCAGACCGAGAAACGCCAACGTGACTAGGCACACCAGCGCGGCGGTCGGCGCGTTGCGGGCGTGCGCGAAGCCACCCGCGACGATCTGAAACTCGCTGCGGAACAGGGCGAACGGCGGCATCGCCGACAGCGCCAGCACGGCGATCAAGAACAGCGGCCCCGACCATGGCAGCAACCGGATGCCTGCGGCCATCCGATCCAGCTCCTTGGTGCCGAACTTGCGCACAATCACCCCGGCGCCCATGAACGCATTGCCTTTGGCCGCCGCATGCGCCAGCACGTGCAGCAGCACCCCGGACAACGCGACCGGCGCACCGAAGCTGACCCCGATGGCGAGGATGCCCATGTGTTCCACACTCGAATACGCAAGCAGCCGTTTGATATCGCGCTGCTCGAGCAGGTACAGCGCCGCCAACAGCAAGGACAGCACGCCGAACACCAGCAGCACCGTCTGCGGGAACCGTGGCCCGAGCGCCGCGACGCTGATCTGGTAGTAGCGCAGGATGGCATAGAAGCTGACCGCCAGCAGCGATCCCGACAGCAGCGCCGACACCGGTGTGGGCGCTTCGGCGTGCGCGTCGGGCAGCCAGGTGTGCACCGGGAACAGGCCGACCTTGGTGCCGAAACCGACCACCGCGAGCACGAACGCCAACCGCACCGGGGTGTGTGGTGATTGGCCGGCGGCGGCGATCAACGGGTCGAACGCCAGGTCGTAGGACTGGCCCAGCACCTGCGCGCCCGCGTAGTACATGAAAATGGTGCCCAGCAGCGCGATGCCGAGCCCGGAGGAGGCGATCAGCACGTACTTCCACGCGGCCTCGGTGGCGCCCTCGGTATTGTCCAACGCCACCAGCAGGGCGGAGACCACGGTGGTGATCTCGACGGCGATCCACAGCAACGCTAGACCGTTGACCAGCGGCGCGCAGATCATCGACCACGCGAACGCGTTCAGACCGAGGTAGAACCGGGTGCTGTGGCGGGCGAACAGGGCCTGCTGTTCGGCGCTTTCGGAGCGCACCGCGGCGGCCTCGTCGGCCAGATAGCCGATGGCGTAGATCCCCACCGCCGCGTACAGGAAGCAGGTGCCGAGCAGGAAGATCACCGACAAGGCGTCGGCCCGCAGATAGCGCAGCGCGGTGATGGTGTGCTCGACGCTGGCCGGGACCAGCGCGGCCGCCAGCACGAAGGCCAGCACACCGGTCAGCGCGGTGACCGCTGCGGCGACCCGATGCGGGGCACCGACACAGACACCCATGGCGACCAGGGGCAAGACGATGAGCAGCACCATCAGCACGGGCATCGGCTACCCCCTGAGCCGATCCAGCATGGCGGTGGATAGGGACCGCGTGCGGCGGTGGTGGGTCCGCATCAGCACCCCGAAGACGACGACGGCCACCAGCAGGTCGAACAGAAACGCCACCTCCAGGATGAGCGGCATGCCGGCGGCGACCACCAAACTGGCCACCGATACCCCGTTTTCCAGTGAGAAGAAACCGACGGCCTGGCTGACCACATCGCGCCGGACGATCATCAGGACAAAGGCGACCAACACCACCGCCACCGACAGGCTCAGCGCGGCGGTGGGCAGCACCTCGGAGTGGATACCGAGCACACCGACCGCGAAGAACCCGAACGCCGCGATCGCGATGGAGATCAGCACTTCGTTGGCCACCCCGAGCACGCCGCTGCCGGCGATCTCTTCGCTGGCCTCCCGCAGCAGACCCAGCACCAGCAGCGGCACCACGACCACCTTGAGCAGCAGCGAAAGCACGGCCAGCGCATACAGTTCGGGAACGTTGTGGCCGTACGCCACCACCGCGGCCAGCACGCTGACGGCCAGCGACTGCCCCGCGTAGAGCCGGACCTGGCCCCGCAGCAGCGCCGCCCGCAGCATGCCGAACTCCAACAACAGCACGATCAGCGCCACGGTGTTCGCGACTCCGTCGAAGACGCTGGGAACGTACTGGCTGGCGTGCAGCACCATCAGCCGCCGCCCAGATACAAGGTGAACACCGCCAAGATCGCTAACAGCAATGCGGCCGCGACGAATTCGGTGATCTTGAACAGCCGCAGTTTGGCGTAGCTGTTGTCGAGGACCGCGACCGCGCAGCCGAGCAGCGCGGCCTTGACCAGGATCGCCGGGATGGCCAACCCGACCTCCGTCGGAGAGGTACCCGCAGCCAACCCCCACGGCGCCACGAACACGTTGAGCAGGATGATGTAGAGCACCAACTGTTTGGCGGCCGAACCCCAGTGCAGCAGCGCCAGGTCGGGGCCCGAGTATTCGAACGTGCGCCCGGTCTCGATCATCCCGAACTCGATGGTCCCGGTGTGCGTTTCGACCGGGATGCGGGCCGTTTCGTACACGATGACCATGAACAGCGCCGCCGACGCGAGCAGGTGTGCGGGCCGCACGATCTGATCGGGACCGCTGCGGACCGTGGCCGCCAGTACATACGGCAGATCCGTGGTGGTGATCAGCGCGACGGTGAAGAAGACCAGCAGCATCACCGGTTCGGTGATCGCCGCAAACGTCTTGGCGCGGCTGGACGCCAATTGGGCGTAGGAGTCGCCGGTTTCGGCCGCGCCCACGGCGACGAGAAAGCTGGCGAACGCCAAGATCAGTCCGCCGCCGAGGATGTCCCCCATATAGCCGAGCGGCAACGCATAACTGGTGAGCACCGGGATCAGCATCGGCACGGTGAGATAGCAGGCGAACGACGCGATCGGCGCGAACCGGAAGAACGGGCCGGCCCCGGTCGGTTTCAGCGATTCCTTGCCGAAGAGTTTGACCAGGTCGAAGTAGGGCTGCACGATCCGCGGACCGCGGCGGCCCTGCAGGCGGGCTTCGAACCAGGCGATGAAGCCGCTGACACCGGGCGCACCGATTGCCACCGTCGCGACCTGCAGTCCCTGGATTACCGGCAGCGGCAGGCTCGTCATCGATCGCCCGGCTCCGGGCGCCATAGGTTGCCCAGGTAGCGGGCGTACCCGCCGCGGCGCAGGTCGGGAAGGAACCCGGCGATCGGCGGATGCAGTGTGACGGTTTTGAGCTCGTCCCAGCTGACCCACGCCGGTCGCCGCCCCGGCTCACCGGTGATCGGCACCCCGTGGTCGAACTCTTCGGCGACGAAGACCAGTTCGACGATACGATGCTGCGCTACCGGATCGTTGACCTCCAGGACCAGGCCACACCGATTGGGGTAAACGTCCAGACCGGTCTCTTCGCGGGTCTCCCGGCGGGCACAGGACGACATGCCTTCATTCAGGTGGGGACGACCGCCGGGGAGCACCCAGTCGCCGCGGTTGGGCCGTTGCACCAACAACACCGCGTCGCCGCGGATGACAGCGACCGCACAACGCAACTCGACCGGCGAATCGGCGACGGATTTCATCGACACACCACGCTTCGGCGGCAACGGGCACGCGGCATCTGCGACTCCTTCGTTCGCAGAGGCCATCATCCTTGCGGCGGTTCGGAAGTCAGACTTCCGGGCGGGCCCCATCGCCGGTGCTCGTTTTAGTTAACCAACGGCCATTCAGTTGGTCAAGCAAAACACGGCGTTTGGGTAGTCGCTCCACCATCCGTCGCGGACGCCGATCGCCTACGCTGGCGGCCAGGCGATGGATCTCCGCCGGGGTGTGTGCACACCCAAACCGCCGACCGGGCTGATGGTTCCTGCTGGAACGCAGATGAGGAGTTCGTGGTGACTCTAGTTGCCGGAAACGACCGCCTTGAGCACGGCATCGGGGCCGCCCTGGGTGGCACTGCGGCACGAATACTGTTGCGCCACAGCCTCGTCATCGTGGTCCCCAAGTCCGCCGAGGGGCCACGATGACCGCCGGCGTGGTACGGGTCTATCTGGCCCGACACGGACGCACCGCACTCAACGCGGACGGGCGGCTGCGCGGACTCAGCGATCCGCCGCTCGACGAGGTTGGTGTCGCCGAGGTGAGGCGGCTGGCCGAGGTGCTCGCCACCAAGCAGCCGGCAGTGGTGGTGTCCAGCCCGCTACAGCGCGCGGTCGCGACAGCGCAGGCGATTGGCGCGGCGGCCGGCGCGCCAACCCGTGTCGACGTCCGGCTCAACGACCGCGACTATGGACCACAGACCGGGCTGCCCCGCGCCGACGTCGAGCGCCGGTACGGCAGTGTCGATTCCGCACCCGGCGTGGAACCCCTCACGGTGCTGGCGGACCGTGCCCGACAGGCGTTTTTCGAGCTGGTGGACGAACTTGGACCGGGCCCGGTTGTGATGGTGTCGCACGACGCGTTCAACCAGGCCTTGCTCAATCAGCTCGATCCAACCCTGAACCAGGTTGCCCAGCGAACGGCATGCTGGAATCAGCTCAGCCTGGTCGACGGCACCTGGCGGGTGGATGCCTACGACCAGATCGCGGCCTGATCAGCGGCGCCGGTCTCGGCGGTGTAGGTAGGCCATCAGCACGTCTTCCGCGCGGTGATACTGCAACGCATCCACCCACAACCGGTGGATCACCGGCTCGCCGCGGCCGCGCCACTGGCCGCCCGGGGTGGCGATGTAACCGCCCACGTCAGCGTCGGCGAGCGACTTGAGCACCGGACCCACGTCCGCGATCTCGAGATCGGCCAGCTCCGCCCATGCGCTGGCCCAGACTCCGTTGTCGGTGCCGCCGGGCGGGAACCAGAACATGCTGCCGAACCGCGTCAGGTCGCCGATCGGGCGCAGCGGCGAACTCATGGCAGCCCCCGCGGCATCTTCGTGGCCATGCGTCCTCCCTGGTAGATATCCAGGGACCGTCGGCGCCTCCGCAGTTATTTGGCGGGCCCCACCGCCACCTTTTCATGATGGCGCGCGCCTAACGATTTGCCAAACTAATCCTTGCGTGATCTTTAACGTCGTGTAGCATTCCGACTAGGCGATGAGGCTCGCCGTAACCGCCGCACCTGGCTAATGGCCTCTACCGAATGACCGACTGACGGTAGAGGCAGGTGATCGGCCAGTGGTATGCCATCCCCATCTTCAGGGTTTTAGTTTTCTTGCGAAAACCCTTCCGCTACGGCGTCTTTGCGGGACGCAGCCTTCGATACTCCCGGCCCGAAGCCCCCCGCAGTAGCCCAGCAACCACGTATAGCCCGCGGTCACGGCTTGGTGCCACCACGTTCCGTCGACTGCGAGCGCGCTCGATGCTGCCTGCCTGATCCACGACATAAATCCTTTGCCCTCTGGCACCAATTCTCTAGGGGAAATCTGATGTCTTTTGTCACTACTCAGCCCGAAATACTGACCGCGGCAGCCGGAAGCTTGAGCGGGATCGGCTCGTCCATGAGCGCCGAGAATGCCGCCGCGGCCGCCCCCACTACCGGAGTGATCCCCGCTGCGGCCGATACGGTGTCGGCGCTGACCGCTGCACAGTTCGCCACCCACGCACTGATGTATCAGCAGGTCGCCGCCCAGGCGACCGCGATTCACCAACTGTTCGTCGAAACCCTGGGTACCAGCGCCGCCTCCTACGCCGCCACCGAAGCCGCTAACGCAGTCGCGGCCAGCTGAGGGTCAAGGTCGATGGATTTTGGTGCACTTCCGCCGGAAATTAACTCGGCCCGAATGTACGCGGGCCCGGGAGCAGCTCCGATGGTGGCCGCCGCCGCGGCCTGGGACGCGTTGGCGGCCGAACTGTCAACGGTCGCCGCTGGATACGGATCGATCCTGTCGGATCTAACCGGCGAGGGCTGGTTGGGGCCGGCTGCGTTGTCGATGGCCACAACGGCGGCGCCGTACGTGGGTTGGCTGCATGTCACGGCCGCACAAGCCGAGCAGACGGCGGCCCAGGCGATGGCGGCCGCGGCGGCGTACGAGCTGGCATTCGCGATGACGGTGCCGCCGCCGGTGATCGCCGCGAACCGCAGCCTGTTGATGGCGTTGGTCGCGACCAACTTCTTCGGGCAAAACGCGCCGGCGATCGCGGCGACCGAAGCCCACTACGCCGAGATGTGGCTTCAGGACGCGACCGCCATGTACGGATACGCCGGTGCCGCGGCGGCCGCGAGCCAGCTGGCGCCGTTCAGCGAGCCGCCGCACACCACCAATCCGGCCGGGCTCGTCGCCCAGTCGACGGCGGTCGCCCAAGCGGCCGGCAATGCGTCCGCCACTCAGCCGACGTCCGTCCCGCATGTGCTGTCCATGGCTCCGGCGGCGCTCCAGCAACTGGCCGCACCCACCGCGCCCCCGACCTCGTCTCCGACGTTGCTGGACATCCTGGAGCGTGTCCCCAACGAGGTGAACACGGTCCTCTCGTTCACCAACGCCGCGACGTCCGGGCGCGGTATGGCCATCCTGAACGCACGGCTGGCGTTTCAGGCCGCCCAAGAGGCGAACACGGCCCCCGCACTCGGCGAACGCCTGGTGTCGACCGGTCCGGTGAGATTCGGCGGGTCGATGGTGCCGGGGGTGTCGGCCGCAATGGGTCGGGCCACCCCGGTCGGGTCTCTTTCGGTGCCGCCGAACTGGGCCACCGCCGCGCCGGAGATCCGGCCCATGGCATTTACTCTGCCGGCCCCTGGCACCGCCGCCGCCCCGGCTGCCGCGGCGGACCTGCCACCGGTACCTGGGAGTGCGTTCAGCCAGTCGGTCTTGGGGACGCTGTCCCGGCAGGGCTATGACGCTCCCCGCGCCAAGAGCAAACCGCTGATCGTGCGATCACCGGCCGCTGGATAACCAGAACCGAACTACATCATCGCCAACCGAGAAGGGTATTTAGCATGGATTTCGCGGCACTTCCCCCAGAGATCAACTCGGCCCGGATGTATACCGGTCCGGGGTCGGCACCGATGCTGGCGGCTGCGGCGGCCTGGGACCAACTCGCCACCGAGCTGCACTCATCTGCGGCCGCCTACGGCTCGGTGATCGCCGGGCTGACGACCGACGGCTGGCAAGGTCCGTCATCACTGGTGATGGCGAATGCCATCACGCCCTACGTCGCGTGGATGCACAACACCGCCGTGCACGCCGAGCAGACCGGCGCCCAGGCCAAGACCGCCGCAAACGCCTACCAAACGGCGTTCGCGATGATGGTGCCGCCACCGCTGATCGCGGCCAACCGCACCCAGCTGACGGCGCTGGTTGCCAGCAATTTCTTCGGGCAGAACAGCCCGGCGATCGCGGTCACCGAAGCCGAGTACGAACAGATGTGGGCGCAGGATGTCGCAGCGATGTACGGCTATGCCACATCGTCGTCGACCGCGTCGACGCTGACGCCCTTCACCAACCCGCCGCAAACCACCAACCCGGCCGGGCTGGCCGCCCAAACCGCCGCCGCCGCCCAGTCCGCGGGCAACCCGGCCCAGCTGCTCACCCAGCTCCCCGCGGCAATGCAGCAACTTGCCGCGCCGGCGGCGGCCGCCCCCGCCGCGGCCGATCCCCCGTCACTGCTGACGTACCTGCTGCAGATCCCGTCGATCACCAGCGCCGCCGCGTCGAGCACCAGTTCGTCGTTCTCCGGTGCCGCGATCTACACCACCAATCACGCGGTCGCGGTCAACGCGCTGCGCGACGAGGCGCAGGGGATCGGTCCGTTCCTGGTCGGAGCGCCCGCCTCAGTCGCGCCGGCCGCCGGCGTCGCGGCCCCGGCCGCCTCAGCTGCGGTCGGCCGGGCCAGCTTGGTCGGCACCATGTCCGTACCGCAAACCTGGGCGGCCACGGCCACTCCGGCGGCGAGTTCCGCGGCAGTACCGGCGCCGGCGACCAGTGCTGCGGTGGCTCCGGCTGCGCTGCAAACCATGCCCGGCCAAGGCATATTCGGCGAAGCCCTGCTGGGCACGCTGGCCGGACGCGGTGTCAGCAACGCCGCTGCGAAATTGCGGCGACCCAGCGTTGTGCCCCGGTCACCGGCTGCCGGATGAGCGACCACCCATCGCAGGCAACGAGTTAAGGAGAGATTGATATGCCTACGCGTTTTATGACCGATCCGCACCAGATGCGGGCCATGGCGGGCCGTTTCGATGTGCACGCCCAAACCGTCGAGGACGAGGCCCGCAAGATGTGGGCGTCCTCGACCAACATCACCGGAGCCGGCTGGGGCGGAACCGCCGCCAACACCTCCTACGACACCATGGGCCAGATGCAGACCGCGTTCCGCAACATCGTGAACATGCTGCACGGCGTACGCGACGGCCTGATCCGCGACGCCAACAACTACGAGCAGCAAGAAGCCGCCTCGCAGACGGCGCTGAGCAGCTAAGGAGCCATACCGATGAGCATCAACTACCAGTTCGGCGACGTCGACGCGCACGGCGCGCTGATCAAGGCTCAGGCCGCCTCCCTGGAGGCCGAGCACCAGGCCATCATCGCCGACGTCTTGGCTGCCGGGGACTTCTGGGGCGGCTCGGGTTCGGTGGCCTGCCAAGAATTCATCACCCAACTGGGTCGCAACTTCCAGGTCATCTACGAACAAGCCGCCACCCACGGCACCAAAGTCCAAACCGCCGGCGGCAACATGGCCTCCACCGACGGCGCCGTCAGCGCCAGCTGGGCCTAACACCTAATCGCCAAGCCAGTCGCGGGGTACTATCGAGGTCAGGCGATGGAGTTCGCCTCAACTGCCACACCGGCTGATGGCTTCTACGACGTGAACAACTCACGGTAGGAGGCAGGTGATCGGCAAATGGCGTCATTCACGAGCATTCTGTCCCCCCACGCCACGACGGTAGACGAGACCGGTATGCCGGATTGCTGTGCCGATCTGTACCTGGATCAAGTGATCCGCACCGTGACCACCGGGCACACCGACGATGGCCTGGAGAATTTCTTCTACGCACCGCTGCACGACGTATCCACGGTCAACTACCGCCATGACGTGTTCCGCGACCTCGAGCGTGACGAAGTCCGCCGGCCGATCGAGAATTTTGTCGCCGGCATGCGCACCATGCGACAGCGTATGCACCAGTCCGCGCACCTGTGGCACCCGCTGCAACAGCACGGCTGGTTCGTCTACGCCGTCGAAGCGTATTGCAGCGCACTGAAAATTCTGCGCGATGACCTCGCACAGGCCACGCTCACATCGGATGGTCTACGTGATTTCGTCACGCATGTGTGCCACTACGTCGACAGCGACACGTTCCAGATGCTGGTGGCCGACACCCAAAACGTCCAGGCCGAACTGCACCAGGTGCGCTACGCGGTGCACATTCAGGGGCTGCGCGTCCATGTCGAGAAGTATGATGCCCAACCCGATTACAGCGCACAGGTCGCCGCGACATTCGAGCGGTTTGTCACCGCCACGGCCAAGGACTACCGGGTGCGGCTGCCGGACTTCCCGGACATGAATCATGTCGAAGAGCAGGTCCTGGAATGCGTTGCCAGGCTATATCCGCAGGTTTTTTCCCTGCTCAAAGCGTTCTGCACCGACAACACCAATTTTGTGGAGCCCGTCATCGACCGGTTCGACCGCGAAATCCACTTCTATTTGTCCTATCTCGCGTTCATGCGGCTGTTCGCCGAGGCGGGGTTGACGTTCAGCTACCCCCAGGTCACCGACGAACCCGGTGTGGTGTGCGCCAACGACGCGTTCGACCTCGCCCTCGCGATCAAATCCCTCCGCGAGGACAAACCCGTCATACGCAACGATTTCCGGCTATCGGGAGCGGAACGTATCTTCGTCATCACCGGACCGAACCAGGGTGGCAAGACCACATTCGCCCGAACAATCGGGCAATGCGCGTATCTGGCGGCGCTAGGTTGCCCGGTACCGGCAACGCACGCCGCGTTCACCTTGCCGGACGCGATCTATACCCACTTCGAACGTCAGGAAACCTTGGCGACGCTGCACGGCAAACTCGACGATGAACTGGTGCGCATCCACGACATCCTGTCCCGCGCCACCGCCGCAAGCCTGATCGTCATGAACGAGAGCTTTGCGTCCACCACCGCAGATGACGCACTGCAAATCGGCACCGAGGTGCTGGGGCGCATGAGCCGGTTGCGCTGTGTGGCCGTCTACGTGACCTTCCTGGACGAATTGGCCAACCTCGACCCCACCTGCGTCAGCATGGTCGGTGAAGTCGCACCGGAGGATCCGACTCGGCGAACGTTCAAGTTCACTCCCAGGCCTGCCGACGGTCTGGCCTACGCCGCGGCGCTGGCCGGCAAATACGGGCTCACCCACGATGTCTTACGGCGGAGGATCACCCAATGAGAGTCCGACTGTTAGATCCCGAACGCGATGTCACCCTGGAGCCGCGGCTGCCCTGGCATCTGGCTGACCTGATCGACGACGACCTCGAGTTGCGACGCCTCTACAAAGCGATGGCGAATGACGACGCGTTCCTGCTCGATATCGCCCAAAAGGTGGTCCCGCTGACCGTCACCGACCCCGACGTGATCACCTACCGCCAGCAGGTGCTTGCCGACTGTCTGGCCAATCGTGCTGTGGTGCAGGAGATGTACGACATCGCGTTCGACGGGGCCGAAGTGCGTCGCAAAGTTTTTCTCGGCGGCCTGGCCTACCGCGATCCGCAAGCAATCCTGCGCCGCTCGGTCCGGATGCTGGAATACCTGCGCGACAACCTGAAACAGTTGCGCAGCCTCGCCGACCGGCATGCCGATCAGTTCCGCTCCGCGGGGTTCGGGCAGCTGCTGGCGATGGTGCGTGAACAGCTCGCCGACGACTACCTGCGTCAGCTGGACGAACAACTGGCGGAATTGCAGCTGCCGCGCGGCGTACTGCTTTCGGCCCAACTCGGATTGGGCAACAAGGGCCAACGCCACATACTGCACCAGCCACCGCACCGCAGCTGGTGGGACAAGCTGACCGGCGGCCACGACGGCTATGGGTTCACCCTTGATGAGCGCGATGAGACCGGCGCCCAGGCGCTGGCCGAGCTCGCGGGACACGCCCTCAACGACGTCGCCAACATTGTCACCCAATCCGCGGACCACGTGCAGGGGTTCTTTGAGCGGTTGCGCACCGAGCTGGCGTTCTATCTGGGGTGCGCGAACCTGCATGATCGGCTCACCGACTCCGGTGTCCCGACCTGCTTTCCGGTCCCGACCCCGGCTGGGCACCCCCGGTTTGGATGTCGCGGCCTGCGCGATGTGGGGCTGTGTCTGGCCACCGACAACGAAATCGTCGGCAACGACGTCGACGCCGACGGCAAGTCGCTGATCATGGTCACCGGCGCCAACGAGGGCGGCAAGTCGACGTTTTTGCGCAGCGTCGGCGCGGCACAGGTGATGATGCAGGCCGGCATGTTCGTCGCTGCGGAATCGTTTAGCGCCGATGTCCGCGACGCGGTCTTCACTCATTTCAAGCGGGAGGAAGACACCACCATGGCGCACGGCAAGCTCGACGAGGAACTGGCCCGGATAAGTGAGATCGCCGACTTCATCGGGTCGGGGTCGTTGCTGCTGTGTAACGAGTCCTTCGCCTCCACCAACGAACGCGAAGGGTCACAGATTGCCCGGGACGTTACGCGTGCCATGGTGGAATGCGGTATCAAAGTCGTCTTCGTCACCCACCTGTACGACCTGGCGCACAGCATGCACACTCGGCGGGACCCGGCCAGTTTGTTCCTGCGCGCCGAGCGTCGCCCCGACGGGGCGCGCACCTTCCGACTGCGTCCCGGCGAGCCCAAGCCCACCAGCCACGGCGAGGACTCGTTCCGGCGGGTCTTCGGGATCGGCGCGCCAGGGCAAGTCGCGGATCAGCAGGTAGAAACGGCTTCTCGACATTTCCAGCACCAATGACACGACCAACCGGTGAACCACCAAGGTCGGCGATTGCGAGCTGAGCCAGGTCAATCAGCGTGGAAGTCGGGAGGCGACCCATGGCACAAATGACCACATGGAACATCTGGTGGTGGGTGACCCTGCCCTACATCGCGCTGGTGGTGTTCGTGGTGGGCCACATCTGGCGGTGGCGCTACGACCAATTCGGCTGGACCAGCCGCTCCACCCAACTGCAGGAGCAGCGGCTGCTCAAGTGGGGCGCCCCGCTGTTCCACTATTCGGCCTTCGCCGCCATCGCCGGGCACGCATTGGGCATTCTGGTGCCGAAAGCGGTCACCGACTGGCTCGGTATCCACGAGACCTTCTATCAGGACGTCTCCGCGGTGGCCGGGACAGCCGCGGCGATCGGGGTACTGATCGGGGGCGCCTTGCTCACCATCCGGCGCAGCGCGGTGCCGCGGGTTCGGGCCACCACCAGCGCGGTGGACTACCTGGCGCTGACCCTGCTGGCCATCATCGTGATCCTCGGCATATATCTGACGATCGGGATCGAAGACCTGACGCATTACGAGTACCGCAACACCGTCGGGGTCTGGTTCCGCAGCCTGTTCGCCTTGCACCCCAACGTCAAAGCGATCGTGGGCGCCCCGCTGATGTATCAGGTGCATGCGGTGGCGGCGTGGGCGATCTTCATCGTGTGGCCGTTTAGCCGACTGGTCCACGCCTGGAGTTTTCCGTTGTGGTATCTGTGGCGGCCCTACATTGTCATCCGCAGCCGGGTGGCCAAACAGCCCCAAGAGCCCGGCACCGGCGGGCACGAGTGGCGCAAGATCGGCGTCCCATACTGATCATCGGATAGCATGCGGTCCAGGTTTCTGGCCATGCTGTTCCCACCAGGTGAGCACGCTTGGCCTCGGTGCCCGCACCCCACCGGAGTAGTTCACTCTCGGGTGAGCCGACGGTGCAACACCCGGTGCGGGCGAACGGCTTCGACGCCAAGGCGAGCGATCTTGTTCTGCTCGTAGCCGGCGAAGTTGCCCTCGAACCAATACCACTGCGCGGGGTCGGTGTCGGTACCTTCCCAAGCCAGGATATGGGTGGCGATCCGGTCGAGGAACCAGCGGTCGTGCGCGGTGACCACCACGCAGCCGGGGAACTCACCGATCGCGTTCTCCAACGATGCGAGGGTTTCGGTGTCGAGATCGTTGGTTGGCTCGTCCAACAGCAGCACGTTGCCGCCCAATTTCAGGGTGAGGGCGAGGTTGAGCCGGTTACGTTCTCCTCCGGAGAACAGCCGGGCCGGTTTCTGCTGATCGGCGCCCTTGAAACCGAAGGCGGCCAGGTACGCGCGCGACGATACTTCCACCACCCCGATGTGTAGCACGTCCTGGCCACCGGAAACCACCTGCCAGGCCGTGCGGTCGGGGTCGATGCGGGTGCGGTTCTGATCCACGTAGGCGATCCGCACGCTGTCGCCGAGTTTGATCGTTCCCTGATCGGGTTCCTGGTTGCCGGTGAGCATCTGAAACAGGGTCGTTTTGCCGACCCCGTTGGGCCCGATGATGCCCACGATTCCGTTGCGCGGCAGCGAGAACGACAGATTTGTGAACAGTTCGCGATCACCTACGGTCTTGCTCAGATGTTCGGCCTCGATCACCACACTGCCCAGTCGCGGTCCCGGCGGGATGTGGATCTCGTCGAAGTCGAGCCGGCGGGTTTGCGCCGCGGCCGCCGCCATATCGTCGTAACGGCGCAGTCGGGCACCGCTTTTGGCTTGGCGGGCCTTGGCCCCGGAACGCACCCATTCCAGTTCCCGCTGTAGGTGCCGTAACCGCTTGGCGTCCTTGCGGCCTTCGACCTGCAGGCGAGCGGCCTTGGTATCGAGATAGGTGGTGTAGTTGCCCTGATACGGGTAGGCGTGTCCGCGGTCGAGCTCCAGGATCCATTGCGCGACATTGTCCAAGAAATACCGGTCGTGGGTGACCGCGACAACCGTGCCCGGATAGCCGGCCAGATGTTGTTCCAGCCATTGCACGCTCTCGGCATCAAGATGGTTGGTCGGCTCGTCCAGCAGCAACAGATCGGGCCGCTGCAGCAGCAATTGGCACAACGCCACCCGGCGCCGTTCGCCGCCGGACAGACCGGATACCTGCGCATCGGGTGGCGGGCAGCGCAGCGCATCCATGGCCTGCTCGAGACGCACGTCGAGATCCCAGGCGTCGCGATGGTCCAACTGCTCGAGCAGCGAACCCACTTCGGCCATCAGCTCATCGTTACAGTCGTCGGTCAGCTGATCGGTGATCTCGGCGTAGCGGGCAAGCAGTTCGTCGATGTCGGCAACGCCGCCGCGCACGTTGCCGAGCACCGTTGTGGTGTCGTCCAGCATCGGTTCCTGTGGTAGCAGCCCAACAGTGCTGTCCGGTGCGGGTCGCGCATCCCCATTCGACGGCACCTCCAGCCCGGCCATCACGCGCAGCAGGGTCGATTTCCCCGCACCGTTGGGGCCGACAACGCCGACCTTGGCGCCCGGCAGAAACGACAACGTGACGTCGTCGAGGATCACCTTCTCGCCCCGCACCACGCGGGCGTGGTTCAGCTGGTAAATCCACTGCACGCCAACCGCCTTTCAGTTCAGGCAGCGCGCTGCCCGAGCTGACTATCACGGTGCGCGCGTGCCCACTGCTCATCCATGTGGGTCACGCGGCGAAACTCCACGACGAACCATAGCGCTCCGGCAACCGTTCCGAGCACGGCGATAAGGACCGTCGCGCCGAGCCATTCATAGTGCCGATAGGCAGCCACCACCGCCGTGCTGACCATCGCGGATAACGCTACGGCCAACAGGATCAACCCGGGCCACAACAAATTGTCCTTCATCGTGATCCCGGCGTGCGGTTGTGTGGTCCGGGAATGATCCGACGGATCATGATGCGTATCTCCCATGATCGCCTCCTCCCCGTCATCGGGAATAGGGGAACACCAAAACGGCCCGGTTAACCGCTCACCGAGCCGGCGAACTCGCCGGGGTGGTATCTGTGGATGCCCTCCAGATCATCGAGGATCGCCTCCCGCGCGTTTTTCGGGAGCGTGTCCAGGATCTGACGCACCCGGGCCCGTCGCCGTTCGACCGCTTTGCGCTCCGGCAACCCCGGTGTGGCGGTGAGCTGCGGCGGCACAAATTCGATCTCTTCGACACCGCCGTGGTGCTGACCGGCATCGAGCATGGCCTGCTCCTCGGCCATGGTGGCCTGGTCCTTTTCCTCCGACATGCCGATCGGCCCGATCCGCCGGCCGTTGAGGAACTGCTTGACCACCGGCTCGTCACTGGTCAACAGCACCTCGCGCGGCCCGAACATCACCAACTGCTTGCGGAACAACATGCCCATGTTGTCCGGCACGGTGCGGGCGATGTTGATGTTGTGCGTCACGATGAATATGGTGGCGTCGATCTGGGCGTTGACGTCGATCAGCAACTGGCTCAAATACGCGGTACGCACCGGGTCCAGACCCGAGTCCGGCTCGTCGCACAGGATGATCTGCGGGTCGAGCACCAGCGCACGGGCAAGGCTCGCGCGCTTGCGCATACCACCGGAGATCTCACCGGGGAACTTCTTCTCGTCGCCACCGAGCCCAACCACCTTCAGCTTGTCCATGACAATGTCACGGATCTCGCTTTCTTTCTCCTTGGTGTGCTCGCGCAGCGGGAATGCGGTGTTGTCGAACAGGTCCATCGACCCGAACAGCGCGCCGTCTTGAAACATCACCCCGAACAGGGTGCGGATCTCGTAGAGCTCCTTGCCCGAGCATTTGGTGATGTCGGTTCCGTTGACGATGATCGAGCCGCGCTCCGGATGTATCAGACCTATCAGGGCTTTCAGGAACACGGTTTTGCCGGTACCCGACGGACCCAGCAGCACACTGACCTCGCCCGCCGGGATTTCCAGGGTGACGTCCTCCCAGATCCGCGCGGACCCGAAGGACTTGGTCAATCCTTCCACTTCAATCGCAGTACCCATGGCGACCCCTTCCGCCTGGGAGACACGCGTCTCCAAACAGATGCTGTTAGCAGAAGCCATCAGCGCCGAGCGACGCAAAGGGTGGCGGAGCCTCATCCGCCGACCGCGAATCCAGATATCGCGGCTGTTGTCCAGAATACCCCTGGGCAGGCGGCGCCGGGGTTAGCTGGGCCGGGCGCCGGGGGCCCGCACCACCAGCGGCACACCCGGGAAATAGGCGGCCAGCTCCGAGCGGGCCTTGCGCAGCGCGGCGGTGCCGTAGCCCTTCTTGCGGTGCTCGGGATGGATCCAGATCCGCACGTTCACCTCGCCGTGGGCGAGCTCACCGAACACCATGCCGACCTTTTCGGTGTCGTCGACGGCGACGAACCAGGCGGCTTCCTCGTCGTCCACCCGGGCCAGCGCCGCGCGGATCTCGTCGTCGAGGTCGCCGGCGGGCTGCCCGGATCCGTCGCCGCGGAACCCGATCTCGGCGGTACGCACCGCGAAGATGTCGCGGTCGGCGTCCCCGGCGAACACCCGCAACTCCAGCGCGTCGGCCACGCTGGCCGGCCGCTCGGTGCGGGTGAAGGTCAACTGCTTGTTCAGGTCGTCCAGCTCGTCGGCGATCCTGCGGCGGGAGTCCTTGGTGAGCTGATCGAAGGACATCCCCATCACGGCTTCACAGCCCAGCCGTGAGGTGTCGAGCAGGGCGGCGATCGCGTCAACCGCGGCGGGCCGATCCTCGGCGTCGACAATCACGTCGAGCACCTCGTGGCGGCGCTCCAGCGCTTTGAGCAGGGCGTCGGTGATCTCGCGGCGCGCGACGGCGCGGTCCTGATCGGTCATGGCGTAAGCGTAGAGCAGGCGCCGCGGCGCCCGCGCCCCGCCGACAAAATCGCGCACCGGTTTAGCCGGGGCGCGGGATCCGTTGCTGGGCGGCGAGGATGGCCGGCAGGAACCGCGCATCCGGTCGCAGCGCGTGCTCACGCAGCGCCGCCTCGGTGAACTTGATGACGTGTTCGTCGCCGTGATCCAGGGCGCGGCCGATCAACTCCGCCACCGGCGGGGCGTCGACGTCGGCGGCCCGCCGGATGACGTCGTCCTCGCCGGCGGCCGAGCCGGTGAAGGTCAGCAGCATCGCCAGGTGGCTTTGCCACATCGCGGCGACCGTCGGCAGCCGCAGCGCATCCGGCAGGTACGGCAGCACCAGCCGGATCGCCGCCGGCGCGGTCACGCCGTGCACCAGCGGCACCGGGGCCGCCTCCGGGTGCGCCAAATACACCCCGGCGAACGTCGCGGTCATGTCGCTGAGCAGCGCATCCGGGTCGGCCGCGGCCAGCGCGCCCAAGCCCGCCGCATACCCCGGGTGAGCGTCCAGCGGCGCGTCGTCGTCGGCGCGCGGCAGCGCGGCCACCGCGGCGGCGACGCTCGCCGACCCGGTCAGGCGCGCGGTGCCGGGCAGGGCGGTGTAGCCCGCCGCCCAAAACGCCAGCCCGCGGGCGAGCTCACCGAGTTGGACCGGGTTCGGGTCGGCGGCCCCGGCCACGCCGCGCACCGCGTGCGCGGTCCGGATCAGCCCGTGGGTCAGGCGCGCGAACAACCCCGGCAGCAGCCGCGGCCACCATGCCGCGAGGACGGCGGGCCAGGGCTGCTGGTCGAGCTGGCGACGAAACAGCAGCTCCCAGTCGCCGGCCCGGTCGAAGGCGCCCAGCGCCGGCCGCCACGACGCCTCGTCGTCAGCGTCGAGCGCAAACCGCGGCTCCGGCGGTGGGTGGTGGTCCATCCGGCGTCGATACCCGCCCACCCAGCCGGGAACCTCGGTGTCAAACCCGAGCACCGCCAACGCTTCGGCGGCCATCGGCCCGTGGTTGGCGAAGTGATGCTCACCGCGTTCGTAGCCCAAGTCGTCCATCCGCTGCAGCGCGTCGGTGACGACGTCGACGTAGCCGCCCATCGGAACTCCCTCCCGAGATGCCGCGCTACGTCCCAGTCTGCCCCCGCCGACCGGTCCGCGGCGCTACTCGGGCAGCCGCAGCTCGGGCTTTTCCACCTCTTCGATGTTGACGTCTTTGAAGGTCACCACCCGCACCTGTTTGACGAAGCGGGCCGGCCGGTACATGTCCCACACCCAGGCGTCGGCCAGCCGCAGCTCGAAATACACCTCGCCGTCGGCGTTGCGGGGCACCATCTCCACACTGTTTGCCAGGTAGAAGCGCCGCTCGGTTTCCACGACGTAGCTGAACTGGCCCACGATGTCTTTGTATTCGCGGTACAGCGAGAGCTCCATCTCGGTTTCGTACTTCTCGAGATCTTCGGCACTCATCGGCTCAGCTGTCCTTCTCGGCGGTTGTCAGTTCCATCTTTCCTCATCCGGGCTCGCCGCATGGCGTCACCGGCTCCGCGATCATCTGCAGACCCGACGAGGTCGCCACTCGGCGCACATTGATGAACGAAAACCGGTGCTCGCGGCAGGGCCCCAACGCGGCCAGCGCCGCGGTGTGCGCCGGGGTGCTGTAGCCCTTGTGCTCGGCGAACCCGTAGCCGGGGTGGTCGGCGTCCATCGCCACCATCAACCGATCCCGGCTGACCTTGGCCAGCACACTGGCCGCGGCGATGCAGGCCGCCGCCCCGTCGCCGCCGATCACCGGCAGCGACGGCATCGGCAGCCCCGGCACCCGGAACCCGTCGGACAGCACATAACCCGGCCGCACCGACAGCCCGGCCACCGCCCGGCGCATCCCCTCGATATTGGCCGCGTGCACCCCGCGGCGGTCGACCTCCACCGAATCGATGAACACCACGTGGTAGGCCAGCGCGTACCGGCAGATCAGCGGATACAGCTTCTCCCGCGCCTGAGGGGTGAGCCGTTTCGAGTCGTCCAGCGCCGCGAGGCTGTCCAACCGGCCCGGACCCAGCACACAGGCCGCGGTCACCAGCGGTCCCGCGCAGGCGCCGCGGCCCACCTCGTCGACGCCGGCCACCGGCCCCAGCCCGGTGCGGTAGAGCACCGACTCCAGGGTGCGCAACCCAGAGGACTTGCGGATCACCGGGCGCGGCGGCCAGGTCGACGCCATGGCTAGGGACCCTGCTGCGGGTTTACCGAATCAACACCACCCCAGCGCGTCGGGGGCCAGGCGATGAACCGCGCCTTGCCGATGACGTTGCCCACCGGCACCGTCCCCGCCGTCGGGTCACCGGTGCACAGCACGTGCTCGCGCACGCCGTCGGGGGTGTTGGCGCAGTGCGCACGCGAGTCCGCCGAATGGGTCCGGTTGTCGCCCATCACCCACAGCCGCCCCTGCGGGACGGTGACCGGGCCGAAGTCGCTGCCCAAACACGGGTACACCGTCGGGTCGGCCATCATGGTGGCCGGATCCAGATACGGCTCGTTGAGGCGTTTGCCGTCCACGGTCAGCCCGGTGTCGGCACGGCACTGCACGGTCTGGCCGCCCACCGCGATGACCCGTTTGACCAGGTCGTTCTCGTCGGGCGGGACGAACCCGATGACGGACAGCGCGTTTTGCACGGCGCGCACCGCGGCGTTGTGCGACCGGATCGACTTGTAGCCGATATTCCACGACGGCGGCCCCTTGAAGACGACCACGTCGCCCGGACGCGGCGCAGAGAACCGGTAGCTGACCTTGTCCACCAAAATGCGGTCGCCCACACAACCCGGGCACCCGTGCAGGGTGGGTTCCATCGACTCCGACGGGATGAGGTAGGGCCGGGCGACGAACGTCAACATCAGGTAGTACAGCACCACCGCGATGGACACCAGGATGACGGCTTCACGCAGCGCCGCCCGCTTCTTGCCGGCCGGCTCACCCTCGGTGGGCGCCTGCTCCGCGGTCGGGGCAGGTGCCTCCGGCGCGGCGTCGGCCGGCGTCTCGGGCGCGGCGTCGGCGGCAGCCGAGTCAGCACCGGGTGGATTCTCAGGTGACGAGTCGGTGGTTTCGGTCACGAGATCAGCGTAGTCAGCGGGGCCCGCGGCGCGGCGCGCCGCACACGGGGTCGCGGGGCGCTGCGCCGGTCGCCCCCCACCAGGTCAGCGCTTTTCCTTGATCTTGGCTTTCTTGCCGCGCAGCTCACGCAGGTAGTACAGCTTCGCGCGACGCACATCGCCGCGGACCGCGACATCGATGTGGTCGATGTTGGGGGAATGCACGGGGAAGGTCCGCTCCACGCCGACGCCGTAGCTTTCCTTGCGCACCGTGAACGTCTCGCGGATACCGCCACCCTGCCGACGAATCACCACACCCTTGAACACCTGGATGCGTTCCTTGGTGCCCTCGATCACCTTGACGTGCACGTTGACCGTGTCGCCAGGACCGAAGGCCGGGATGTCGTCGCGCAGCGACGCCTTGTCGACGAAGTCCAGCGTGTTCATTTCCGAAGGCACTTCCTTGCGGGTCGCGACTGCGGGCAGCTGCTCACGCAGGGGGCGTGGCGTGCTCACCGAGCCGATTGGATTCGGGCATTGTGGCGTGTCGTGCAGCAGGCTAAGCCAACCGGCAGCCGGCAACTGCTCGACGACAACTGCTCAATTGTGCCAGATGGCCTCCATGCGGTGAAATCGCCGGAAATCCGGGCCGTCTATCCAGCGTCGGAAGGCACGCTGACGTGGCAGATGTACCGGAGAGCGGGGCCGACCTCCGGTACCCTAATGCGCGGGCGGCGGAATGCGGCGAGCCCACTCACAGTTTGCGTTACGCGTCCTGAGGAGGCCCATGCGCGCGCGGCCGTCGAAGCTGCTGCTCACCATCGCCTCGGTGGCGGTGCTGGTGGGGGCGTGCGTCGGCAAGGTGCACGTCGCACCGGCGGCCAGCGCGCCCACGCCCCGCATCGCCGTGGTCACCCCGATGGCTACCGCGCTGAACGGCCCGGGTGCGCCGGCCGGACAGGCCACCCCCGACCTCGACGGCCTGCCGGCCCGTATCGAACAGGCCACCGCCGAAGCGGCCGCGCAGGGCGCCAGCATCTCGGCGGCGGTGCTCGACCGCGCCACCGGTCAACTGATCTCCAACGGCTCGGCGCACAACATCGCGACCGCGTCGGTGGCGAAGTTATTCATCGCCGACGATCTGCTGCTACACGAGTCGGACGGGGCCACCAAGCTGTCCCCGGAGGAGCGCGCCGAGCTGGACGTGATGCTGCGATCTTCCGACGACAACGCCGCCGAGAAGTTCTGGAGCGCGGGCGGCGGCGACGCGATCATCAGCCGGGTGGCGGCCCGCTACGGTTTGGCCGCCACCACGCCCGGCAGCGACGGGCGCTGGTGGAACACCATCAGCACGGCCGCGGACCTGGTCCGCTACTACGACATGCTGCTCGACGGGGCCGGCGGGCTGCCCCGGGAACGGGCCGACGTGATCATGACCGACCTGGCCCACTCCACCGCGGTCGGCATCGACGGATACCCGCAGCGGTTCGGTATCCCGGAGGGCCTGTACGCCGAACCGGTCGCCGTCAAGCAGGGCTGGATGTGCTGCATCGGGGCCGACTGGATGCACCTGTCGACCGGGGTCGTCGGCACCGATCACCGCTACGTGGTGGTGGTGGAGTCGCTGCAGCCCAGCGACGACGCCACCGCGCGGCAGACCATCACCCAGGCCGTTAAGACGATGTTCCCCGGCGGTCGGATCTAATCCCGTCGCCGAGGGGGAATTTCCCGACGCCTCGCCGGTGTGTCGCGTCGGGAAATTCCCACTCGCGGCCTGGTTACCGCGGCTAGTCCAGCAGGTCGGGGCGGCGCTCCCGGGTGCGCTGCAGCGAGGCCTGCTGACGCCAGGCGGTGATCCGCGCATGGTTGCCCGACAGCAGCACCTCCGGGACGTCGAGCCCGCGCCAGCTCGGCGGCCGGGTGTAGCTGGGCCCCTCCAGCAGCCCATCGGTGCCCGGCGAGTGCGAATCGTCGTGGTGCGACGCCGGATTGCCCAACACCTCGGGCAGCAGCCGCAGCACCGCCTCGATCATCACCAGCGCCGCCGCCTCGCCGCCGGGCAGCACGTAGTCACCGATCGACACCTCGGCCACCCGCATCCGCCGGGCCGCGTCATCGATGACCCGCTGGTCGATGCCTTCGTAGCGCCCGCAGGCGAACACCAGGTGCCCCTCGCCGGTCCACTGCTGGGCGGTGGCCTGACTGAACAGCACCCCGGCCGGGGTGGGCACCACCAGCAAGGTGTCCGGGGAACACAGCTCGTCGAGCGCGGCGCCCCACACCGGGGCCTTCATCACCATCCCCGGTCCACCGCCGTAGGGCGCGTCGTCCACCGACCGGTGCACGTCGTGGGTCCAGCGGCGCAGGTCGTGCACCCCCAGCTCGACCCGCCCGGATTGGATCGCCTTGCCCGGCAACGACTGTCGCAGCGGCTCCAGGTAGTCGGGGAAGATCGTCACGACATCGATACGCACTAGGTCCCCAGCTCCAGCAGGCCCTCGGGCGGATCGATTTCGATCGTCTGCGCGTCCAGCGACACCGAGGTGACGATCGCGGCCACGAACGGCACCAGCAACTCGGCGGCGCCCTCCCGGCGCACCGCGAGCAGTTCCCCGGCGGCGGTGTGCAGCACCTCGGTCACCGTGCCGAGCTGCTGACCGGCCGTGGTCTGCACCCGCAACCCTTCCAGCTGGTGGTCGTAGAACTCGTCGGGGTCCTCGATCGGCGGCAGTTCGTCGGAGTCGATGACGAACAGGCTGCCGCGCAGCGCGTCGGCCGCGTCGCGGTCGGCCACCCCGGCCAGCCGCACCAGCAGCCGCCCGCCGTGCTCGCGGACGGTGTCGATGACGTAGCTGCGCTCGGGGCTGCCGGATTTGCGGGCGCGCAACGCGGCCCCGGGCACGAACCGGGCGTCGGGGTCATCGGTGCGCACCTCGACGACGACCTCGCCGGTGATCCCGTGCGCCTTGACGACCCGCCCGACTGTCAGCTCCATCAGAGCTCCGCGGTGCTTATTGGTCGGTGTCCACCACGTCGACGCGGATACCGCGGCCGCCGATCCCGGTGACCAGGGTGCGCAGCGCGGTGGCGGTGCGCCCGCCGCGGCCGATCACCTTGCCGAGGTCATCGGGGTGCACGTGCACCTCGACGGTGCGGCCGCGTCGGTTGGTGACCAGGTCAACCCGGACGTCATCGGGGTTGTCGACGATCCCGCGAACCAGATGCTCGACGGCGTCGACGACGACGGTGCTCATCGGCGGGTCAGCTCTCGGTCTCGGCCTGCTCGCCGCCCTCGGCGGGCTTGGCCTCGGCGTCCTCAGCCTTGGCCTCGGCCTTGTCGGCCTTCTTGGCCGGGGCCTTCTTCTTCTTGGGGGTGGCGGCCTCGGTGGTCGGCCCACCCTCGGCCTCGGCCAGTGCGGCGTTGAACAGCTCCAGCTTGGAGGGCTTGGGCGGCTTGACCTTCAAGGTGCCCTCGGCGCCGGGCAGACCCTTGAACTTCTGCCAGTCCCCGGTGATCTTCAGCAGCTTGAGCACCGGCTCGGTCGGCTGGGCGCCCACCGACAGCCAGTACTGGGCCCGCTCGGAGTTGATCTCGATCAGGCTGGGCTCTTCTTTGGGGTGGTAGCGGCCGATGACCTCGATCGCGCGGCCGTCGCGGCGGGTGCGCGCGTCGGCGACGGCGATGCGGTACTGGGGATTGCGGATCTTGCCAAGCCGGGTGAGCTTGATCTTGACAGCCATGCGGGTATCTCCTGTGGTGTCACGCTGCAATTCAGCGGTCGGGGCGGGAGTACCCAGACCCGGTTTTGCCTTGCGTGTAATGACCGCCGAGCGGCGCGTAGTCGCGCGGCGGACAGCCGCCTATCCTGCCATAACGCGCCGCGGCGCCGGTAATCCAGCCTCAGATGGGCAGCACGGCCTTGGCGATCAGGAAGTAGATCACCAAACCGGTCGCGTCGACGAAGGTGCTGATGAACGGGTTGGAGAACACCGCCGGGTCGGCGTGCAGGGCGCGGGCCACCAACGGCATCGCCCCGCCGACGGTGGCGGCCATGGTGCACACGGCCAGCAGCGACAAGCCGATCACCGCGCCCAGCGAGCGGTTGTAGACCACGCTGGCCAGCACGAACGCCACCGACCCGAGCAGCAGGCCGAGCATCAGCCCCACCCGGAATTCGCGGGCCACCACCTTGGCGGTGTCGCGCGGGCCGATGTCCCCCAGCGCCAACGCCCGGGTCACGGTGGTGACGGCCTGGTTGCCGGTGTTGCCGCCGGTGCCGATCAGCAGCGGGACGAACAGCGCCAGCGCCACCACGTGGCTCAGGGTCCCGCGGAACGCCGACAGCACCTGCACGGTGAACGTGGCGCCCACCGCCAATACCAGCAGCCAGACCACGCGGGCCCGGACCAGGTTGCGGATCGGGCTGGCCAGATACGGTCGCCGCAGCGGCTCGGTGCCGCCGGTGCGGGCCTGGTCTTCGGTCTCGGCGGTGTCCAGGATGCGCAGCGCGTCGTCCACGGTGAGGATGCCCACCAGCCGCGACTCGTTGTCCACCACCGGCAGCACCAGGACCTTCAGGTCGGCGCAGTGCCGGGCGGCGGTCTCGGCGTCGTCGGTGGCCCGCACCGGGTGCGCCGGCTGCATGAGCTCGCCGATCGGGGTGGCCGGCGACGCCCGCAGCAGATCACGCAGGCTGACCACCCCGACCAGGGTGCGTCGGTCGTCGGTGACCGGCAGGGTGTAGACGGTTTCGGCGTCCTCGAGGCGTTGGTGAACACGCGACAACGCCTGCGCGGCAGTGGAATCCGACCGGACCGCGACGAACTCCGGGCTCATCCGCCGCCCGATCGACCCGTGCGGATAGCCCAGGACGGTCGCGGTCAGGCCCCGCTCATGCGGCGGGAGCCCCTGGATCAACCGTCGGGCCACCGATGCGGGCAGCTCATCGAGCAACTCGACCCGGTCGTCGGGGTCCAGATCGGCGAACAGGATGGCGACGTCCTCCTGCTGCAACGCACCCACCAAATCACCCTGCAGCGTCGGTTCGAGATCCTCGAACACCGCAAGGGCCTGCTCTTTGGTCAGCAGCCGGTACAGGATGGCGCGCTGCTGCCGATTCAGCCGTTCCAGCACGTCCACGGTCTGCGGCGGGCTCAGCCGACGGACCGCGGCCGTCGCCGCGGCCAGGTCGACGTCGACGAGGGCACGTTCAATCACCCGGGTATCGGACTCATAGCGCAACGGCGTCACCCGACCCGGTCGAAGCACTTGGTCTCGACGCGCCGACTCATCCGCCAGCCCGCCCCGGTGCGGACGAACTCGTCGTCGTACCACAGCCCCAACAGCATGGTGGTGGGTTTGTCGCCGGCGAACACCATGGGATTGAAACAGAAGGTGCGGGCGGCGGCGCGGTCACCGTCGACCCGAATCGACGGCAGGCCCAGCATGTGGGCATAGTTGGCGAAGGCCGGCAACACCTCGCTCAGCCACGCCTTGACCTCCGGATAGTGGCCGTCGATTCCGCCCATGGCGCGGTAGTCGATGTAGGCGTCGCGGGTGAACACGTGGTCGAGGTCGTCGAATCGGCGGAGGTCGATGGCGGTGGAATAGTCGACCAGCAGTTGCTGGATCTGCCACCGGTCGGAAATTTCGGCCTGGCTCAGCATTCCTCGATTGAACACGATCAATTGCCGCAGCTAGGCTCAGCGCCCATGCGGAAGTTCATCGCGTGCGTCGCGGTCGCCGTGGCGGGGGTGGTCACCCTGGCGCCCACCGCCTCGGCCGACGTGTCCCAGCCCGCGGGCTCGGTTCCCATCCCGGCCGGCCCGGCGCCGAACTGGATCGTCGCCGACCTGGACAGCGGGCAGATCCTGGCCGAAAGCAACGGCTACGCGGTCCACCCGCCGGCCAGCACCATCAAGGTGCTGCTGGCGCTGGTGGCGCTCGATGAGCTGAACCTGGATTCCAGTGTGGTCGCCACCCCCGCCGACACCGAGGTGGAGTGCAATTGCGTCGGGATCAAACCCGGCCGCAGCTACACCGCCCGCCAGCTGCTGGATGCGACGCTGCTGGTGTCCGGTAACGACGCCGCCAACACGTTGGCCGAGATGCTCGGCGGCGCTGATGCCGCGGTGGCGAAGATGAACGCCAAGGCCGCCGCGATCGGCGCCACCAGCACCCACGCCGCCACCCCCTCCGGGCTGGACGGCCCGGGCGGTTCGGGGTCGACCACCCCGCACGATCTGGCGGTGATCTTCCGGGCTGCGCTGGCCAATCCGGTGTTCGCGCTGATCACCGCGGAGCCGTCGGCGATGTTCCCCACCGATACCGGCGAGAAGCAGATCCTCAACGCCGACGAGTTGCTGCAGCGCTATCCCGGTGCGATCGGCGGCAAGACCGGGTTCACCAACGCCGCCCGCAAGACGTTTGTCGGCGCCGCCGCCCGCAACGGCCGCCGGCTGGTGATCGCGATGATGTACGGGCTGATCCACGAGGGCGGCCCGACGTACTGGGATCAGGCCGCCAGCCTGTTGGATTGGGGCTTCGCGCAGAGCCCGCAGGCGGCCGTCGGCTCGCTGTAATTCTTAGCCCAGTTTTGCTGCGGCCCTGCGCTTTTCCCGCGCCAGGTAACGGTCCCGGGATTCCTCGAACTTCGTCGCCTCCGCCTCCAGGCCGTGCAGGAAGGTGGCCAGCTGGTCGCGGTGGTTCTCCCCCTCGCCGCTGAAGTCGGTGCGATCGAAAATGCGCCATTTGCGCAGCACCGGCATCACCACATCGTCGAGGTGCTGCCGGGTGTCGTAGATGCCGCCGACGGCCATGGTGACGGCATTGCGCCGAAAGTCGGGCATCGAGAAACCCGGCATCTGGAAGTGGGTCAGGATGCGCCGGATCGACTCGATCGCTTGGTTCGGGGCGATCTCGAGACTGGCTTCCATCACGTTGCGGTAGAAGATCATGTGCAGGTTTTCGTCGTTGGAGATGCGCCGCAGCAACCCCTCGGCGGTCGGGTCGCCGCAGGCCCTACCGGTGTTGCGATGGGAGACCCGGGTGGCCAACTCCTGGAACGTCACATAGGTGATGGAGTCGAACAGGGTGTCGGCGAAGACCACGCCCTGGCCCTGCTGACCGGGGCTGAAGCCGGCGGTCACCTGTTCGACGCGGGCCGTCTCCAGCTGGATGGGGTCCACCGCCCGGGTGACCACCAGGTAGTCGCGTAACGCGATGCCGTGCCGGTTTTCCTCGCAGGTCCAGCGGTTCACCCAGGCGCCCCAGGCGCCGTCCATCCCTACATTTTGGGCGATCTCACGGTGGTAGGAGGGCAGGTTGTCCTCGGTGAGCAGGTTGGTGACCATGGCGATCCGCGCCAGCTTCGACAGCCGCGATTCGGCAACGTCCCAGTCGGCGCCGCCCAACGCCGCGTAGTTCTGTCCCTCACCCCACGGGACGTAATCGTGCGGCTGCCAGTCGGTGGTCGCCGACAGGTGCCGATTGAGGTTGGCCTCCACGGTCGGTTCGAGTTCGCGCAGCAGGTCCCCATCGGTGTAGGCAGTCGACATCGGTCTCCTTAGGCGTCGGGCATTTCGCGGGCGCATCGCCGGGAGTGCTAAGTCCAGACCGTGCCTACTCGGGTTCACGCTATCTGCGTGACGCTACCCCATTACGCGCGTGACCTCGCCCATTGCGCGACCAACACCGGGCCGGGGCTCATCGGGGCACGGTGACGCCGGGCGGCACCGCGCCGACTCGTCCGGCGACGGCGGGTATTTCGATGTTGCCGCCGCGCTGACCGCACTCATCGGTTTCGACGGTGACGGTCATCACACCGTGCATCGGCCCGTGCGGCTGCGGCTGCAGCCGCAGCGCCTGGGTCGTGGTTTCCTTGTCCGCCGCCCCGTTCGGTCCCACGCACGGGAACCGCAGCGTTTGCGGCCGCGACTGCCAGGCGCCGTCGCGGAAATCCAGCACCAGCAGCTGACTGGCGGCGGCCGGGTTGACCCGCTGGTGGTCGGTGTCGTCGAGCTGGATACCGGTGGCGACACATCCGCTGGCGCTGCAGGAGGACCGAAACGCCCACCAGGTGCTGACGTTGGGCGGCTGCGGGGCCGGGGTGCCGTTGAACGTCTGCTGGGTCCGGTTGACGTCGACCTGGTAGGCGCCGTCGAGC